>DEWO01000116.1 GCA_002363695.1 Prevotella sp. UBA3208 | reverse complement strand
CCACTGACGCACGTGGCTCGGTGACACTGGGAGACTATGCTGCTGCACTGCCCGAGCAGTTTGTGGAGTGCGGCATTGCCGAACAGGATGCCGTAGGTATCTCGGCCGGACTGGCACACTCGGGCAAGAAGGTCTTCTGCTGTGGACCGGCCTGCTTCTATGTGGCACGAAGCTTAGAGCAGGTCAAGGTGGACCTGGCCTACTCGGAGAATCCCGTCACCATTTTGGGTGTCTCGGGCGGTGTGGCATATGGAGCACTCGGAGCCACCCACCACTCGCTGCACGACATTGCCGTGCTGCGCACCTTCCCCGGCATGACGGTCTGTCTGCCCTCCGACTGGCGCGTGACGAAGAAACTGGTGAAGCTGCTGGTCAACTACGACAAGCCGTGCTACGTACGCGTAGGTCGTGCTGCCGTGCCTGACGTCTATGAGAACGATGATTTCCAGTTCGAGGTAGGCAAGGCCATCCAGATATTGGACGGCAAGGACGTCACCATCGTGGCTACGGGCGAGACCGTCTACCACGCCTGGCAAGCAGGACTGAAGCTAAAGGAGCAGGGCATTGCAGCCCGTGTGCTGGACTGCTCGTGGCTGAAACCTTTCGACACAGAGGCCATCCTGAAGGCTGCCCGCGAGACGGGACGCATTGTCACCGTCGAGGAGCACTCACAGTTTGGCGGATTAGGTGCCATGGTCTGCGAGACCGTCAGCGAGCATCCCGTCCCCGTACGCATCCTCGGCATTCCTGACGAGAACGTCGTCCACGGCACCAATGCTGAGATTTTCCACCACTACGGTCTCGACGCTGAAGGCATCGTCAAGTCCACTATAGACTTTATAAATGATAAATGACAAATAATCAAATTAGGTTATGACGCAACGTATCATAGCAATAGACCAGAGCACCTCGTCAACGAAAGCGCTGCTGTTTGACGAGCAGTGTAGGATGCTGGCACGTACCAACGTAGACCACAAGCAGTACTACCCCCAGACCGGCTGGGTGGAGCACGATGCGGAGGAAATCTATCAGAACATGATAGAGGCCATCAGGGACCTCATCCCGGCTCTCTCCCAAGGAGACAGCCCCTCCCCTTCTGGGAAGTTTGGAGAGGTCTCACTCGCTATCACCAACCAACGTGAAACTGCCGTAGTGTGGAACAAGCGGACGGGCAAGCCCATTGCCAATGCCGTGGTGTGGCAGGACACCCGTGGTGCAGAGCTCTGCCGTGAGTTGCGCTCACAGGGCTATGCCAAGCGCGTGTTCGACAAGAGCGGACTGCTCATAGACCCCAACTTCTCGGCATCGGGCATCAAGTGGCTGCTCGACAACGTAGAGGGTGCCCGCCAGCAAGCCAAGGACGGCGAACTGCTGATGGGCACCATCGAGACGTGGCTCATCTGGAAGCTGACAGGCGGGCGTGTACACGCTACCGACTATACCAATGCCTCGCGCACCATGCTGTTCAACATCCACACCATGCAGTGGGACGACGACCTGCTGCAGCTGTTCGACATTCCACGCTCCATGATGCCGGAGCTCAAACCCTGCGACGCCATCTATGGCGAGACCACCTGCGAGGGGCTGTTCTCCAACCCCATCCAGATTGCCGGTGTACTGGGCGACTCGCACGGAGCGCTGGTCGGGCAGATGTGTTTCAAGCCCGGCTCGGGCAAGGTGACCTACGGCACGGGCAGCAGCGTCATGGTGAACATCGGAGAAGAGCCTCTGCCTGCTCCTGCCGGACTGGTGACCAGCGTAGGATTCTCGGCCTTCGGCAAGACCTACTTCGGCTACGAGGGCAACATCTACAGCACAGGAGCCACCCTGAAGTGGATTTGCGACCAGCTGCAACTGGTGGGCAAGCCTTCGGAGATGGAGGCTCTGGCGACCAGCGTTCCCGACAACGGCGGCGTCTACATCGTACCGGCCTTCTCGGGGCTGGGGGCCCCTTGGTGGAAGAGCGACGTGAAGGGCGGCATACTGGGACTGACCTTTGCCACCACCAAGGCCCACTTCCTGCGTGCCGCACTGGAGTCTATCGCCTACCAAATCAGAGACCTCATCAACGTCATGGCACGTGCCACAGGAGGACACCTGAGCGAGATATGTGCTGACGGTGGACCGACAAAGAACCGGTTCCTGATGCAGTTCCAGGCCGACATGCTGGACACCCCTGTGGTCTGTACCGAGGTGGACGATGCCTCAGCCCTGGGTGCCGTCATCATGAACGGCTTTGCACGTGGCCTGTGGAAGAGTTTCGACGAGGTGGTCGGCTTCCGCAAGGTCACCCAGGTCTATCGGCCACAGCCGTCATTAGAGAAAGAGACGCTGTATCAGGGCTGGCGCAATGCCGTGAACCAACTGATTAAATAAAAAGTTGAAAAGTTGAAAGATTGAAAAGTTGAAAACTGAAAAAGACTAAAAACTGAACAAATATGAAGAACGGAAAGACTTGTTTTGGCGTGATTATCGGAACACGCGCCTATTTTAATTCAGAGTTGGCCAAGGACGTGCGCAAGCAGTTGCTGAAGACGCTCGACGATGGCGGCTACGAGTATGTCATCCTGCCCGAGGACGCCACGCCCACCGGCAGCAGTAGTATTGAGACCCGCGAGGACGGACTGAAGGTGTCGAAGCAGTTCCGCCAGCACCGCGACGAGATTGACGGCATCATCGTCTCGCTGCCCAACTTCGGATTCGAGATTGGCATCATCAATGCCATCAGCGATGCCGACCTGAACGTGCCCGTACTGGTGCAGGCCTGCGACGACGAGAACGACAAGGTGGACCTGGACTCACGCCGCGACGCCTTCTGCGGAAAAATCAGCGTCTGCAACAACCTCTATCAGTATGGCATCCCCTTCACGGACACCACGCTGCACACCTACAGCATCTATGACCCGTTGCTGAAGAAGGACATCGACAAGTTTGCAGCCATCTGCCGCGTAGTCAACGGACTGCGCCACTGCCGCCTCGGCCAGATTGGCACCCGCCCGCTGGGCTTCAACACCTGCCGTGCCTCGGAGAAGCTGTTGCAGCGCTCGGGCATCACGGTCGTACCCGCTGACCTCAGCGAAATCCTGTTTGCCGCCCAGAAAATCAGTGACGACGACCCGAAGTTCATCGAGATGTGCAACCGCACCTGCAACTATGCCAAGGTTCCCGACTCGTATAAGGACAAACTGGCCATTCAGGCCAAGTTCAGCGTAGCCGTCGAGAACTGGATAGAGGCCAACGACGTGCAGGCTGTCGCCATCCAGTGCTGGGACTCGCTGGAGCAGAACTACGGCTGCGCTCCCTGCGTCACCATGTCCATGCTCTCCGACAAGCTCATCCCCGCCGCCTGCGAGACCGACCTCGCCGGTGCCGTGTCGATGTATGCCCTGACACTGGCTTCAGGCAAGGCCTCTGCCCTGCTCGACTGGAACAACAACTTTGCCGAGGACCGCAACAAGTGCGTCTGCACCCACTGCGGCAACTACGCCAAGTCGTTCGTGGGCAACGACGACCTGAAGCTGGGTCCCCTCGGCGTATTAGGCCGTACGCTGGGCAAGGTCAAGACCTTCGGTGCCGTCTACGCCAAGGTCAGCGAGGGTCCCTTCACCTTCTTCCGCATCTCTACCGACGACCCCAAGGGCTGCATCAAGGCCTACTTGGGCAAGGGCCAGCTGACCAACGACCCCTACGGCATGGACGGCTGCATCGCCGTAACACAGGTGGACAACCTGCAGAAGCTGATGAAGTACATCTGCAAGAACGGCTTCGAGCATCATGTGGCCATGTGCCGCACCGATGTGGTGGACATTCTGAACGAGGCCATCGAGACCTATCTCGGCTGGAACCTCTACGTCCACGAGTAGTCCCGCCCGCCACACATACAATGTAGTGCTTTTCGAGACAAAGCCTCAAAAACGAAAGAGGGAGGTGCCACGATTTTAAACCATTGCATAAAAAAATGCGTTTTTATTTGGTGGTTTGCCAGATTCTTCGTACCTTTGCAGCCGTTCAGAGGAATGGGAGACTCCGCAGCGAGTCTCTCATTCTTGTTTTTTAATATTAAGTAACGTTTATGATAGACAAGAACGTAGTGACAAAAGCTGTAGACGAGTGGTTGCAGAAGGGCGACTACTATCTCGTTGACGTTGAAATGACTCCAGACGACCGCATCGTGATTGAGATAGACCATGCTGACGGTGTATGGATTGAAGACTGTGCAGACCTGAGCCGCCATCTGCAGGAGACTCTGGGCGAGGAACTGGGCGACTATGAACTGGAGGTAGGCTCGGCAGGTATCGGCCAGCCCTTCAAGGTGACACAGCAATACCGCAACCACATCGGCAAGGAGGTGGAAGTGCTGCAGAAGAACGGGCAGAAGAAGCAAGGCGTTCTGAAAGCAGTGAGCGAGGACGGACAGCAGTTCACCATCACCACCAAGGAGAAGCAGCAGATAGAGGGCAAGAAGCGCCCCGTCATGACGGATGTGGACAAGACATTCGCCATCAGCGACATCAAGTACTGCAAGTACCTGCTGGCATTCAAGTAAAAGTAAAAAAGTAAAAATAAACTAATAAATGGCAACAACAAAAAAGTCGAAAGGTCCTTCTATGATAGAGACCTTTCAGGAATTCAAAGAAACAAAGAACATTGACCGTACAACCCTGGTAAGTGTTCTGGAAGAGAGTTTCCGTAACGTCATTGCAAAGATGTTTGGCTCGGACGAGAACTTCGACGTCATTGTGAACCCTGACAAGGGTGACTTCGAGATTCACCGCAACCGCATCGTGGTAGCCGACGGCGAGGTAAAAGACGAGAACAAGGAAATAGCCCTGAGCGAGGCGCAGAAGATTGAGCCCGACTACGAGGTAGGCGAGGAAGTGTCAGAGGAAGTGGAGTTCCAGAAGTTTGGCCGCCGCGCCATCCTGAACCTGCGCCAGACACTGGCCTCGAAGATTCTGGAACTGGAGCACGACTCCTTATATAATAAGTATAAGGACAAGGTGGGCCAGATTGTCAGTGGCGAGGTTTATCAGATGTGGAAGCGCGAAGTACTGCTCATCGACGACGAGGGCAATGAGCTGCACCTGCCGAAGCAGGAGCAGATACCCGCAGACAACTACCACAAGGGCGAGACCGTTCGCGCCATCGTCAAGGAGGTGCAAAACGAGAACAACAATCCCCGCATCATCCTGTCGCGCACCAGTCCCAAGTTCCTGGAGCGTCTGCTGGAGGCAGAGGTTCCTGAGATTCAGGACGGACTCATCACCATTCGTCGCATTGCCCGTATGCCGGGTGAGCGTGCCAAGGTGGCAGTAGAGAGCTACGACGACCGCATAGACCCCGTAGGAGCCTGCGTCGGTGTGAAGGGTAGCCGCGTACACGGTATTGTCCGTGAGATGTGCAACGAGAACATTGACGTCATCAACTACTCGAGCAACACCCAGCTTTTCATTCAGCGTGCACTGTCACCTGCCAAGGTCAGCAGCATCACGCTGAACCCCGAGGAGCGCAAGGCAGAAGTCTACCTGCAGCCTGAGGAGGTCTCGCTGGCCATCGGTAAGGGTGGTCTGAACATCAAGCTGGCCTCCATGCTGACCGAATACACCATCGACGTATTCCGCGTAGTCAACGAGAACGAAGCCGACGAGGACATCTACCTCGACGAGTTTGCCGACGAGATTGACCAGTGGATTATCGACTCCATCAAAGCCATTGGCCTGGATACCGCCAAGTCCGTACTGAATGCTCCACGTGAGATGCTTATTGAAAAGGCCGACCTCGAGGAAGAGACGGTTGATCACGTACTTGAGGTTCTCCGTGCTGAGTTTGAGTAAATTGTAATTTGTAAATCGTCAAATTGTAAATTTAGATGGGTGTAAGATTAAATAAAGTATTATCAGAACTGAATATAGGATTCGAAACGGCAGTAGAATTCCTGAAAAAGAAGACTGAACTGGGTGAAATCAAGGATGACGCAACGCCTAATACCAAGATTTCAGACGGTCAGTACGAGGCACTGGTCAACGAGTTCAGCACTGACAAGGCTGTCAAGAACAAGGCTGAACAGCTATTCATCAAAAAGGTGAAGGAGAAAAAGGCAGAAAAGCTCGAACAGAAGGAAAAAGCCGTCGCTCCGACAGACGAACTGCTGGAGCACCGTCCGCAGTTCAAGGCTGTGGGCAAGATTGACCTGGACAACATTGGCAAACCCAAGCCAAAGCCAGAGCCCCTACCCGAGCCAGAGACGGCTCCCCAACCAGAACCAGAGCAGACACCTGTGGAAACTGCCGAGCCACAGACATCAGTTCCAGAAGAAGTAGAAACAGAACCTGAGGTTGTGACGCCAGAACCTGCTCCTATTGCAGAGCCAGAGCCTGAAGAAGTCCAAGAGGAGGAGCCTGCTGTTGAAGAAAAACAGCCGACTCAGCAACTGGCCAAGACTCCCGGCGACGCCAAAATAGCACAAAACGCTCCCCAGCTGAATGTCCTGGGCAAGATTGACCTGGACAGCATCAACCAGAGCACTCGTCCCAAGAAGAAGTCTAAGGAGGAGCGCCGGAAGGAACGCGAAGAGAAGGCTGCCGGCGAGCGCAAGAAGCGCGAGCGCATCCGTCAGGGCAAGGTCGACATCGAAGCTGCTGCCAAGCAGGCCAGCAAGAACGAGAAAAAGAACAAGCAGCAACAGCAGAACCAACAGCAACAGCAGCAACAGGGCAGTGGCAAGAAGAACAAGAAGAACCGCCCCGTCCAGAAGCCGCTGGAGGTGGACGACGAAGCTGTAGCACGTCAGGTCAAGGAGACGCTGGCCCGTCTGACCTCAAAGACCAACCAGAACAAGAAGGGTGCCAAATATCGTAAGGAGAAGCGTGACGCCGTTCAGGAGCGCATGAGCGAGGAGATGGCTGCCGAGGCAGCACAGAGCAAGGTGCTCAAGCTGACGGAGTTCGTGACGGTATCTGAGCTGGCCACCATGATGAATGTCGGTGTCAACCAGGTCATCGGAACCTGTATGTCGATTGGCATCATGGTGTCTATCAACCAGCGTTTGGATGCGGAGACCATCAACATCGTGGCCGACGAGTTCGGCTTTACCACTGAATACGTATCAGCTGAGGTGCAGAACGCCATCACCGAGGAGGAGGATGACGAGAACGACCTGATCAGCCGTGCACCGATTGTCACCGTCATGGGTCACGTAGACCATGGTAAGACATCGCTGCTCGACCACATCCGCAATACCAATGTGATTGCCGGCGAGGCAGGTGGTATCACCCAGCACATCGGTGCCTACAACGTGAAGTTGAAGGACGGTCGCCAGATAACCTTCCTCGACACCCCTGGTCACGAGGCCTTCACCGCCATGCGTGCCCGTGGTGCCCAGGTGACGGATATTGCCATCATCATCGTAGCTGCCGACGACTCCGTGATGCCTACCACCAAAGAGGCTATCGCCCACGCACAGGCTGCCAATGTGCCGATGGTGT
>DEWO01000119.1 GCA_002363695.1 Prevotella sp. UBA3208 | reverse complement strand
ACACATAAGCCAGCAGCAGGTCCTTTACCCGCAGGCTCTCCTCCACCATCGGCGGCACCATGATGAAGAACAGCCCCGTCAGCACACCGCCAACCACCAGAAAGGCACACAGGATGCCCACGATGCGGAACTTCAGGTGGCAGCGGTACTGGAAGAACTTCACCAGCGGAAACAGCAGATACGAGATGAGCCACGCCAGGAAGAACGGCAACAGCACCGCGCTCAGCCGGTTCAGCAGCACGACGATGCCCACAAAGATGGCGACGGCCAGACAGCCGCGTATAAATGTGTCGAAAGTAATCTTCTTTTGTTCCATTTTCAATGCCTATAATGGTCTTTTGGCTGCAAAGATACAAAACATTTGTGAAAACAAGTCCACTTTTCGGAATAACTTTTGGTTTTTCAATCGCTTATTCGTACCTTTGCCCAGGTGTTGAGACAAGTGTGTGCCATATTGCTCTCTTTCCTCCTGCCCCTTGCGGTGATGGGACAGACGGAACATCCTGACGGCCAGCGGTTGTCAGCGACAGCTGTCGACGGTCCCCAGATGGATGTGACCAGACAGTTGTCGGCCGACTCCGTCCGCTTGCAGCACGACCTGATGAAGCCCCGGCTGACCATTCCCCGGAACCCCGCCGTCGAGAGCTATACCCGGCTGACCCGGCAGGGAGCCGCCGGACTTGGACTCTGGCGCGGAGCCTATGCCGGCTTCTATGGCACTACGAGTCAGCTGCCTGGGCTGATGAACATCGAGACGGGTGGCATGATGCTGCACCAGGACCTCGGACGCTGGCACTTCACCGCTACCGGACTGGCCAACAAGTACTGGATGCCCTGGCAGCGTACCCTGTCCACCCAGTATGGCTTTGGCGGTACCGTTGGCTACGACCTCAGCGAGGCTGTGACGCTCCACGCCTTCGGCTACTATTACGCCAACCGCATCCAGGTGGGTCCCGCCATGAGCCCCTATGTCAACAACACCACCTATGGCGGCTATGCCGACGTGCGCTTCAGCAACATTCTGGGAGCCCATGTCGGAGTGCGCCGCTATGTCAACCCCATGAACGGCAAGTGGACCACCGAGCCCATCGTCAACCCCTATATCAAGATAGGCAAGGACTCCAAGATAGAGTTCCCCCTTGGGGCCATCCTGAAAACCCTCGTATGGGGCGACCGCGACAATCCCATGAACTACCGTCCGCACCCCATGAGCCGTCCCCCCGTCAACCGCTGACACCATCGCCTGCAAATCATTCCGCACCCCCCTATATATAATAAGGTGTAATACTTTTCAAAGATGTAAGTGGTAAATAGATAAAAACGGTAAAACGGAAAAAAGTGAGGATTCGTTTGGAGTCTTCACTTTTTCTTTGTACCTTTGCAGCCGCAAAATGGCTGGGGTACTTATGGATTGCTCTCGGCTGTAGGGGTACTTATGGATGGTATCCATGAGTACCAGTGGCCTCGGCAATTCGAACAAGTTCGATTGCTCTCGGCTGTAGGGGTACTTGCGAAACCCAATCGTGGGCGGACCCTCTTTAACAAAACAAGAATCGTTATGGAACAAGAAAACAACAGGAAAGTCAGTGTGTTGTTTATGCTTTTCGGCACACTGTTCTGCGTCTGCCTGATTACGGCAAACGTATTGGAGACAAAGCAACTCTCGTTCGGACCGGTCAACCTGACTGCGGGCATCATCGTATTCCCCGTGTCGTACATCATCAACGATGTGGTGTGCGAGGTGTGGGGCTATCAGCGTACGCGTATGCTGATATGGATGGGCTTCGCCATGAACTTCTTCTTCGTCATCATGGGTGCTTTGGCGGACTGGATTCCCGGGGCGCCGTACTGGCATGGGGACGAAGGTTTCCATGCCGTCTTCGGTCTGGCTCCGCGCATTGCGCTGGCATCGTTCGTGGCATTTATCGCAGGTTCGTTTACCAACGCCTATGTGATGTCGCGCATGAAACTGTCGTCCGGGGGCAGGAACTTCTCGGCGCGTGCGGTGCTGAGTACCATCTTCGGCGAGAGTGTGGACTCTGTCATCTTCTTCCCGCTGGCGCTGGGGGGTGTCGTTCCCTGGGAGGAGATGCCGTCGCTGATGATCAGTCAGGTGACGCTGAAGACGCTCTACGAGATTGTGGTGCTGCCGGTGACCATCCGCGTGGTGGAGTTCGCTAAGAAGCACGACCACGAGGACGTGTTCGACAAGGATATTGACTATAACATATTTAATATATTGAAAATCTAAGTTATGGACAGAACGCATGAGGGTCTGCAGACCTTGGGCAGGAAGACGGAGTACCGGACGGACTATGCGCCGGAGGTGCTGGAGACGTTTGAGAACAAGCATAAGGGCAACGACTACTGGGTGCAGTTCAACTGCCCGGAGTTCACGTCGCTGTGCCCGATTACGGGCCAGCCGGACTTTGCGGAAATCAAGATTATGTATCTGCCCGACGGGCGCATGGTGGAGTCGAAGAGCCTGAAACTGTACCTGTTCTCGTTCCGCAACCACGGCGACTTCCACGAGGACTGCGTGAACATCATCATGAAGGACCTGGTGGCGCTGATGGAGCCGAAGTATATCGAGGTGGTGGGGCTGTTTACGCCCCGCGGGGGCATCAGCATCTATCCCTATGCCAACTACGGCAAACCGGGAACAAAATACGCTGCCCTTGCGGAGCAGCGTATGATGTCGAGACAGATGATCTGAGTCTTTTATTCGTTGTCAAGGTTGATCTTGTAACCCAGGGTGAACAGGAAGACGCTGTGCTTGCTGGACTCTGGGTCTTCTTTCATGACCTTGGTAAGTCCGAGGTTGTAGCGGGCTTCGAGCTGGAAACTTTTGTACTCGTAGCTGACAGCCAGGGGAATGGAGCAGTCTACCTTGTTGAACTTTCTGGAGAGCTCGTTCTCTACAGCCACGGGGAAAGCCCTGCCGGTCCAGCGGTTGACCCACCAGGCTCTCGCGTTGTCAGCATTGTACTCGACGCCGTTGAGGGTCATTCGCTTGCGCATGGTGAAGCCTACCTGCACACCGGCCTTGATGGCGAGTCCGCAGTTGGGAATGGGGTAGAAGTTGAACGTGATGGGGATGTTGAGGTAGTCGAGCTTGATCTTGAACTGGTCGTCCTTGGTCTTACATCCCTGACGGGCGTAGCTGAGTCCGAAGGCCAGTCCTAACTGGTCGGCCATAGCGTACTCGAAGTCAACACCGGCAGTGAACGACACAAAGGGCTTCAGGTCGGCATTGTAGTCGACTCCGGCCTGCTTGCTGTCGAACAGGGCACTGGTCATGTCGGCCACGCTGACACCTGCTTTCGGGGTGATGTACCAATTGCCGTCTTCAATCTGGGCATTTGCGGTCATGACGGTCATAGCGGTCATGACAAGAATCATGAGTTTTTTCATTTGCTAATTGTGTTTTTTGTTATTATTTGTTGTTTGCTGTTTGTGACGATAGTAAGCTTGCTCGTGATCGCTGAAGCGCAGCACCAGCGAGTCGCGGCGCAGCAGTACGATGGTGGCTGTGTCGGGCGTCTCGTTGCGGGCGCTGTCGGTGGCCAGCACCAGACGGCCGTTGTAGAGGTGCCAGTGGGTATAATGCTTCAGGGTTGGATAGTCTACGGGGCTCATGCTGTTGGACTTGTGCTGATAGCTGCCGAAGGCGAAGGCAGTGCCTCCGTTGCGCAGCCGCAGGGTGTATTCGCGCGGGGCGAGCAGTCGCTGCCGGATGCTGTCGGGCAGTGGGCGCGAAGCGTCAGGCTGATGGCGCAGGGTGGGGGTGACCATGTAGTTCCACTGTCCGGTCAGGGTGCTCATGTTGATGGTGGTCAGCACTTCGCGGGTGCTGTCGTTGCCGACGATGACGGCCAGATGGTCGCCGATGTGCGGGCGTCCCATAAGGCGATGTTCCTGAAAGGCATTGATGATGTCAAACGTGTCGGGATCGGTGCCGGACAGTGGCAGCAGGATGAGTATGGAGTCTGTCGAGCCGTCGCAGGCCAGTCCGTAGACGGTGGAGTCGCCGGGCAGGTTGCGGATGGTGCTGATGGATTGTTCGTGCGGCTGGGGGTGCGACTTCTTGCCGCAGGCGGCCAACAAGCTGCAGGCAAATAACAGAAATAGGGCCTTTTTCATCGCTTTTTGGGTTATTTTGTGCAAAGGTACGAAAATAATTTAGAATTCTTCGTGCTTAATTCATAATAATTTCGTAATTTTGCAGAAATATTGAATAAACAAGAACCTTATAATAGCAATGAAAAAGAAAATTAAGTTCAGTCTTGTCTACCGCGATATGTGGCAGTCGTCAGGTAAGTTCCAGCCTCGTAAGGACCAGTTAGAACGCATAGCTCCCGTCATCATCGACATGGGTTGCTTCAGCCGTGTGGAGACCAACGGCGGTGCCTTTGAGCAGGTGAACCTCATGGCCGGCGAGAACCCTAACGACGCCGTTCGCGCGTTTTGTAAGC
>DEWO01000105.1:5531-9496 GCA_002363695.1 Prevotella sp. UBA3208 | reverse complement strand
ATCAAGGCATGGGCAACGGAGGGCCACAGCGTGGCGCTGCCCGGACTGGGTACCATGCGATTCGGTGTCCGCGCGAAGGCGGTGGAGAAGGTGGAGGACGTGAAGAGCGGACTGATCAGCGCTCGACGCATCATCTTCACTCCCAACAGCGACCTGAAGGAGGAGCTGAAGGCGACCGCCATCCAGATTACCTGCTACGACCGCAACGGCGAGGTGGTGAAGCGCGTGACCTCGGACGACGAGGGCGAGGTGGAGGACAACGACGGCACCGGCGACACCGGCGACAACACGGGTAGCAGCACCACCAATACCGGAGGCAGCACTACCGGAGGCTCGACCACGGGTGGCAATACCGGCGGCGGCAGCAACACCGGCGGCGGCAGCACTGACCCTGCCCCTAACCCCGACCCCGACGGCGGTTCTGACTCGGACGAGTAGACTTCGGGGGGATTGGGGCTGCGGCCCCGCCCCCCAAGTTAAAAGTTAAAGGCTTAGAGTTCAAAGTTAAAAGTTAAAGAGTTTAAAGTTCAGAGAAGTTATGAAGAAGGAAACTTGGAAGACGCTGATTCAGATTCTGATTTCGATTCTGACGGCAATCGGTACTACGCTGGGCGTAACGTCATGTATGGGACACGGACCGTTCTGATGGCTGATGGCTGAAGGATGAAGGATGATGGCTGAAGGATGAAGGATGAAGGATGAAGGATGAAGGTTGAAGAATCAAAAAAACAGACTGCTGACTTACAGGAAATCAGCAGCCTGCTTTTTTAGTCGTAAAACACCGGGGACGGGTCCTGTTTCGTTGTTTGCGCAGGTGCAAAGGTACTAATTTTTTAGCAAATCACAACTCGACTTCAGGTAGATGCCTAGCCTGACGTATCTGGTCAAGCATAGAAACATCTTCTACGGAAACTGTCAGTTGGGTCATATCCTTATTATGTTATACTTTATTCTTAAGTTTAAACGAAATCTGTGTGCAAATATAGTGAATTTCATCGACTTCATAGCAAGATTTGGCAGAAATATGTTACAAAACGTTGCAAATTGGCATTTTTTCTGCTGAAAACACCGGGGACGGGTTCTGAAGTGCACCCGCCATGAGCTCATTGCTACTACCGTCATTGCCACCATTATTCTTTTCATACAACGTTTTTATAGATTAACGTGAAACAGGTGCCAGTCCCTCATGTCTCAGTGTCTTTTATAAATTGGGCGAAACTGAGCATATCCAGTCGGTAATGCTCGTTTCGTGGTCGAGCCACTGGGGAGCACCCACAACTCTGGCACCCTGCTGGCGGAGCATATCGTAGAGGCCGTCAAGGCCATCGAAGATAAAGGCTCCAGCCTCTGGATCGTGGCAGAAGAAGAAAGCAAAGGTCTTGCCTTCCAGACTGTGGCGGGCAAGGCTGTGCAATATCTCTGTCCATTGCCCTCGTTCACCGGTTGGTCTCCACGTGGAAATGCATAGGATAAAGTTGTCCACGTTGTTGAGAATGGCCTCTGGCACATGATGCGTGCAGGTGGTCTGCGCTCCCAAATGATAGGCGATATACTTGGCGCATGCCTTTCCTATCTGATTCTCGTGTTCGTAGATGACGATAGTAGATTTCATTTGTTAGAAAAATTTAATGTTGTCTGTGGAAAAGGGGGAGATGCTGTCTCGCGACTGGGTCTCCTCTATGAGCTTATATAATAATACACGTACTATCTGCTATAAGTTCCATCATGAGTCAATAAAAGAGATAATTCGTTAAATCATTGTTCAAATGACGTGCAGTACGCCCATGACATAGAGTAGCGCATAGCCCAGCACCATCGAAACGATACCCACGATGATGCCAATGCGCGCCATGTCCTTCTGCTGCACCAGGTTCGTGGCATAGGCCAGGGCGTTGGGCGGCGTCGAGATGGGCAGTATCATGGCCGACAAAGAGGCGATGGCCACGCCGATGAGCACTGTCGAGGTGCCTCCGATGGCGTCGAGTTTGTCGCCCATGGCCGAGCACACCACCACGAGGATGGGCATCAGCAGGGCGGCCGTGGCCGAGTTGGAGATGAAGTTGGAAAGCAGGTAGCAGATGACGCCCGACAGTAGGAGGATGAACAGCGGTGAGAAGTCGCCGAAGGGAATACTCTTCACGGCCAGCGCTGCCAAGCCCGACTGATTCAGGCCATAGCCCAAGGCGAAGCCGCCAGCCACCATCCAGATGACACTCCAGTTGATTTCCTCCAAATCCCTACGGCTGATAATGCCTGCCATAGAGAAGACCACGAAAGGAATGAGCGCCACGGTATAGGAGTTAATGCCGGTTACCGAGTCAAGCAGCCACAGCAAAACGGTGACGATGAAAGTCACGACCACAATCTTCGACTGCAGCCCCTTCTTCATTCCGCCCTCGATATTCAGCTCGATGGTCTTCTGCGTGAAGGGGAACATCTTCTTCAGCAGCATCCATCCAATAAACAGCAGCAGAGCCACCAAAGGCACCATGAACATCATCCACTGGCCAAAGCCTAAGCCCATGTTCAGGCCCTCAGGGTCGTTCAGGTATTTCAGGGCAATGGTGTTTGGCGGTGTGCCGATGGGCGTACCCATGCCTCCCAGATTGGCAGCCACGGGGATTGACAGCGCCAGGGCGATGCGACCCTTGCCCTCAGGAGGCAACTGGCGGAACACTGGCGTGAGGAACGTCAGCATCATGGCCGCCGTGGCCGTGTTCGACACGAACATCGAGAACAGGCCCGTAATGAGCAGGAAACCCAACAGCACCATCTCGCTCTTCGTACCGAAAGGCTTCAGCAGCACTTTGGCCAACTGGGCGTCGAGACCCGTCTTCGTAGCAGCGATGGCTAGAATAAAACCACCGATGAACAGCATGATGACAGGGTCGGCAAAGCAGGCCATCACGCCCTTGTAGCTGAGTAGCGGCCCCACGTCGTCGGGATTGCACATCCACTTCACGCCCGAGTCACTGCAGAACAGCAGCATCAGACCGATGATGGACACACTGGTAGCCCATGAGGGCACCGCCTCCATCACCCACATCAGCGTGGCAAAGGCAAAGATGGCAATGATGCGCTGCTGCACCGTGTTCAGTCCGTCGATGCCAAACGACCCACTTGGCAGGTTCCACAGTACGAGCGTAACGAGGACAGCCACTATAGCTTCTGCCATTTTCTTGAACACCCTTCCTGAATGGCTCCGCTTTTCTTGGCGCATACTATGATACGCATCCACGAGATGGAAGCCCTTGAAGATCTTGAACATAACAGTCCCTTCAATAGTGTTTAACCCATAAATTTCACTTGCGCCTGCCTTCGCCATACATCGTGGCGTGGCGGCATTAATCCGAAAGAAGGCTGGTCTTCAGACTTTCCTCCACTCCCAAGCGCCTTCTCAGACAATTGTCCAATGGCGTTTATGCTTAGGAGCCATAACGGAGTTCACTGCTGCGGGACAGTCGGAGATTCTCACTCACATTCCCAATTAAGCACAGCTAAGTGCACCTTCGCGGGCAACACATCTCTGCATTGCGTGTGCAAAGGTACAAACAATTTTCTATTCTACCAAGAATTTATAAATATTTCTTCACTAGTGTCTCTTAATATATGTTAATCAAATTTGAAATCAATATGAAGCTGTCTATCATCAGTCTCCTCTGCCTTTTGTCTAAGTGGCTTAAGCAGGTCTTGGATACAGTCCGTGGTGAGCGCAGACTTGCCAAGGATCCGCATGACCTCGAACACTGGCCTGCCAATCTTGAGGTCGTGCTCGATAATGGCAATGAGGCAGTAGGTAATGATGGCGACATGAATCTGTATGCGCACTGCATTCTCAGATTCTCCCCAGAATCGTTTGACCTGGAGATGCTGCTTGATCCATTTGAAGAACAGCTCCACCTGCCACCTATACTTATAGAAAACACCGGGGACGGGTTCTCTCTTTGAGAGTGTGGCGTTGCAAT
>DEWO01000105.1:940-5458 GCA_002363695.1 Prevotella sp. UBA3208 | reverse complement strand
TTGCAATCTCTCTTTGAGAGTGTGGCGTTGCAATCCTGTTTCGTTGTTTGCGCTCCAGCGACTCTGCAGCCCGCAGTGTACCCTCGGAGGCCAGTGTAGCCTGCTCCACTGCTATTGCCCTGGAATGGGATGCCGCCTTCAAGAATATGAATGACCCCTCCGGCCGTGCCGTCAAAGGTGTGCATGAAATGGCATATTGACGGCTGGTTAAGGAAAATTCCAAATAAATTTGGATTTTCACTCACTTATTCGTACCTTTGCAGGCGATTTATGGAATAAAGTGATGAAAACATTCAATTCACGCAGTTATCTGTATGTTGCCGCAGGAGGGCTGGGCGTTATCCTGATGCTGACGGCCTACTTCCTGTTCTGCTCTCTGCTAAAGGGGGGCGAGACGCAATATATCTATATAGATGAGGACGACACGCAGGATTCTGTGTTTGCCAAGATAGACCCCATAGCCACCAATGCCGGCATGAGCGGGCTGATGAGCCTTGTACGACATACTGACTACGGAGAGAACATCCGTACGGGGCGCTACGCCATCAACCCGGGCGAGAGTGCCATCACCATTTACCGTCGTCTGAGGAACGGACTCCAGAGCGGCATACGGCTGACCATTCCCGAGGTGCGCACCATGGACGGGCTGGCTGCCTTTCTGGGCCACAAGCTGATGATAGACTCTGCCGCTGTGGCTGACGTCCTGCTCAGCGAGGAGGCTTGCCAGCACTACGGATACGACACGGCAACGATAGCGTCGCTCTTTGTGCCCAATACATACGAGGTGTACTGGAACACAAGCGTGCAGAACTTCATGGAGCGTATGCAGAAGGAACATGACCGTTTCTGGAACGGTGAGCGTCAGGCAAAGGCTGCCCAGAAGCAGTTGACACCAGAGGAGGTGTGTACGCTGGCCAGCATCATAGACGAGGAGACGGCAAACAACGCTGAGAAGCCCCTTATAGCAGGTATGTACCTGAACCGGCTGAAGCAGAACATGCCCCTGCAGGCTGACCCCACCGTCAAGTTCGCCCTGAAGCAGTTTGGGCTGAAGCGCATCTGGCAGAAGCTGCTGCAAACGGACTCGCCTTACAATACCTATATGTATGAGGGTCTGCCCCCGGGTCCCATCAAGATAGCCAGCATCAAGGGTATCGATGCGGTGCTGAATGCTGCGGAGCATGACTTCCTGTATATGTGTGCCAAGGAGGACTTCTCGGGTACACACAACTTTGCCAGCAACTATCAGGAGCACCTGAAGAATGCGGCTAAGTATGCCAAGGCCCTGAATGAGAGGGGGATTAAGTAGAGTGGAGTGTTAAAAAGACAAATAAGATATATGGAAGAAAAGACAATGACCACGGGCGAGGAGAAGAAGAGCCTCAGCTTCGTAGAACAGTTTGTGAAGGAAGACCTGGAAGCAGGTAAGAACGGCGGACGCCTGCAGACGCGTTTCCCGCCAGAACCCAATGGGTACATACACATTGGTCACGCCAAGGCCATCTGCATGGACTTCGGGGCTGCCGAGCGGTTCGGAGGCGTGTGCAACCTGCGTTTCGACGACACCAACCCCACCAAGGAGAATACGGAGTATGTGGAGAACATCATGGCCGACATCAAGTGGCTGGGATTCCGCTGGGGGAACGTCTACTACGCCAGCGACTACTTTGAGAAACTGTGGGACTTTGCCGTATGGCTCATCAAGAGGGGACTGGCCTACGTGGACGAGCAGACCTCGGAGCAAATAGCCGAGCAGAAGGGTACCCCCACACAGCCCGGACGTCCCAGCCCCTATCGCGACCGTCCGGTGGAGGAGAACCTACGGCTGTTCGACCAGATGAACACCCCCGAGGCCGTGGAGGGCTCGATGGTACTGCGTGCCAAGCTGGACATGGCCAACCCCAACATGCACTTCCGCGACCCCATCATCTATCGTATCATCCAGATACCCCACCACCGTACCGGTACCAAGTGGCATTGCTACCCGATGTACGACTTTGCCCACGGCCAGTCGGACTACTTCGAGGGTGTCACCCACTCTATCTGTACGCTGGAGTTTGTGCCTCACCGTCCGCTGTACGACAAGTTCGTGGAACTGTTGCGCGAGTACATCGACGAGAAGAAGGCCAACGGTGAGGACCTGAGCGGATATAACCCCGACATCATTGCCCCCAGCTATGACGGCACACGACAGATAGAGTTCAACCGGCTGAACCTGACATACAGCGTAATGTCGAAGCGTAAGTTGAAGGCACTGGTGGACGAGAAACTGGTCAACGGATGGGACGACCCCCGTATGCCGACTGTCTGCGGTATGCGCCGCCGCGGCTATTCGTCACAGAGTATCCGTAACTTCATTGACTCGATAGGCTACACCAAGTTCGATGCACTGAACGACTATGCCCTGCTGGAGGCCAGCGTCCGTGACGACCTGAACAAGAAAGCCTGCCGTGTGAGTGCCGTGCTCGACCCCGTCAAGTTGGTCATCACCAACTATCCGGAAGAACAGTACGAAGAGATGCAGGCCGTCAACAACCCCGAGAACGAGGCTGACGGTACCCACACCATCACCTTCGGTCGCGAGCTGTGGATAGAGCGTACTGACTTTCAGGAGGTGGCTGAGAAGAAGTTCCAGCGCCTGGCCCCGGGCAAGGAGGTTCGACTGAAGAACGCCTACATCATCAAGTGCGACGAGGAGCATCCCTGCGACAAGGATGCCGAGGGCAAGGTGACGACCATCTATGCCACCTACGATCCTGAGACGCGTAGCGGGCAGCCTGGTGCCGACCGTAAGATCAAGGGCAAGACACTGCACTGGCTCTGCTGCCAACATGCTGTTCCTGCCGAGGTACGTCTGTATGACCGTCTGTTCAGCATCGAGAATCCCAGTGCCGACGAACGCGACTTCCGAGAACTGCTGAACCCAGACTCCCTGAAGGTGCTCAAGAACTGCTTTGTAGAGGAGTACCTGAAGGAGAAGAAGGCTGGCGACTTCTTACAGTTCCAGCGCATCGGATACTTCACGCCGGACCTTGACTCAACACCTGACAAACTGATATTCAACAAAACCGTAGGACTGAAATCATAGACGTGCCGTTCGACGAGGAATACTTCAAGAGCGACGACTTTCAGGAACTGCTGCACAGTTACGAAGCGTCTGTAGCATCGGGGGACACCATGTTCCTCGATGCTGACGACTTTGTAGACATCGCAGACTACTATAACTACAACAACTCAACGGACAAAGCCATCGAAGTGGTGGAACAGGCACTGGAACTGTATCCTGACGATGTGCTGCTGAATGTCTTCATGGCCCGTCAGTCGCTACTGGATGCCGACTTCGACATGGCCAACGAATATGCCGAACGCATTGGCGACAAGGAGGCTCCCGACTACCACTACCTGGTGGCCGAGATAATGATAGCCCAGGGACGTGTTGAGGAGGCCGACAAATACCTGCGCAAGCTCTATGCCCAGACGGCCCCTGACGAGGTGAACGACTTCATCAAGGACGTGGGCAACCTCTATGTGGACTACAACGTGGGCCTGAAAGCCTACGAGTGGATGTCACGTCTGACGGACGACAATAGCGACGACTTTAAGGAACTGATGGCCCGTGCACTGTTCGGAGTAGGCAAATACAAAGAGGCAGAACGGCTGTTCAACGAACTGCTCGACAACCACCCTTACTCCAAGTCCTATTGGAACGCACTGGCTTCTGCCCAGTTCATGTCGGAAGACTACGGAGCCTCCGTCACCAGCAGCGAATTTGCCATTGCCATAGACCCTGAGGACCCGGAAGGCATTGTCTCGAAGGCCAACGCCCTCTTCAAACTGGGCAATAACCAGGAAGCACTGCGCTTCTTCGAACGCTACGATGAACTGGTGCCCGACGACCCGCTGAACCTGCTGCACCAAGGTGCCTGTCTGGTCAACATGGGACGCAACGAAGAGGCACTGCAGGTCACACTGAGGGCCCTACAATGTGTAGATGATGACTGCGAAGAAGAATTGGAACTCAAGGCTCACATCTATCAGGAACTGGCATTCTGCTACAGTGCCCTGAACGAGACGGAAAAAGCCTTGGAAATGATAGACAAGACGACAGAACTGCCCTGCGACCACAACGACATGCTGGTCATCAAGGGGCACATCCTGCTGGAGGCACAGCGGATAGAAGAGGCTCAGACTGTCTTTGCACAGGCTATCTACCACTCTGACGGCAATCCCGGCGTCTACCTCAGAATCATCACCTCGCTCTACGACAACCGTTATGTCAAGGCCAGCTACCGAATGCTCAAGAAACTGCTGGGCACCATAGCCAAAGACTATTCCTACGGCTACTCCTATCTGGCACTGTGCTGCTGGGACCTGGGCCAGTGGGACGAGTTCCTGGTCTATCTGCATGAGGCCGTCGAGCGCAACGCCAACGAAGCCCGAATGGTGCTGGGACGACTGTTTCCCGACGAGATGCCCGTCGAGCAATACGAAACATATATCAAGGAGCAATTAGAAAAA
>DEWO01000105.1:0-862 GCA_002363695.1 Prevotella sp. UBA3208 | reverse complement strand
TCCCTACTCTCCAACCTCAACTACGGTACCATCTTCTTCCTGATGATGCTCGAAAGCACCGTGGTACCCGTACCCTCCGAGTTTGTGGTCACCCCGGCAGCCTATCATGCTGCCAGCGGGCAGCTGGACGTCTGGCTCGTCATTCTGGCTGCCACCATCGGAGCCGACCTCGGAGCCAGCATCAACTACTTCGTAGCACTCTACGTGGGACGCCCCGTCATCTACCGCTTTGCCAACAGCCGCTGGGGCAAGATGTGCCTGCTGAACCAAGAGAAGGTGGAGAAGAGCGAGCGCTACTTTGACGAACACGGCATCGTGGCTACGCTGACGGGAAGACTCATCCCCGGCATCCGCCACCTCATCAGCATACCTGCCGGACTGGCACGTATGCACTACGGAAAGTTCCTGCTCTACACGACCATTGGTGCCGGAGCCTGGCACACCATTCTGGCCGCCTTAGGCTGGTATCTTCATGCCATCGTCCCCGAGGAGCAGCTGAACGACAAAATCAGCCAGTATGCCGAGTACATCAAGATTGTCATCCTCGCCCTCGTAGTCCTTGCCCTCGCCTACCTCCTCATCAGGCACTACACCAAACGCAAATAGTAACTGTCTGGGGGGCATGGAGGAAACAACAAAACACACACCGATTTAACGCAAATGTTAAAACATCGTTAAACGGGGAAATCTCATCGAAGTTTCAGAAGATTATTTCTACTAATGGAATAGGATTAATCTATTTCATTTTGCTATTTCATCGATATTTTCTATCTTTGCATCGACAAAATGCAACATTTACGACCTGCAATTACGTCTAATGTACGATTAAACATAATAAATAAGGTATATGAAAAAGACTATT
>DEWO01000021.1 GCA_002363695.1 Prevotella sp. UBA3208 | reverse complement strand
GTGTCCTAAAGAATGCCTGGTTGGCCAATGGTCTGGTTTCTTTGGGAATGATGGCGGTAATGGGGGTGTTCTACCTGAATATCGGCCACATGGGGCAGCCTGAAGAATTGTTGCCCCTGATGCGTCCTTATTTTCTGCTGCAGTTGGTATCGTTGCCCTTTGTGTTGCTGTTCAATGCCATGAAGCAGTTCTTCGATGGCATCATGTCTACCCAAGTGTCCATGTGGGTGATGCTGGTGGGCAATGTGGCGAATATCGTAGGCAACTGGTTATTGATATACGGTGTGGGCGGACTTCCTGAAATGGGATTGATGGGTGCCGGTGTCGCTACCCTGCTATCACGCGCGATGATGACATTGCTGCTGGTGGCAATCTTTTTTGGAAGCCCCAGGTATAGAGACTATTGTACGGGGTTTGCAGAAGGGCATATCAACCGCAGCGACTTTGTACAACTGAACCGGCTGGGCTTCCCGTTGGCTTTACAGATGGGCATGGAGACGGCTTCGTTCTCGCTGACCAGCATTATGGTGGGATGGCTGGGGACATCGGCTTTGGCAGCCCATCAGGTCCTGCTCACCATCTCGCAGTTGTTCTATATGGTCTACTATGGTATGGCTGCTGCCGTTTCGGTCATGGTGAGCCACTATCTTGGTCAGCGCGACTATCATGCCCTGTTGCGCACTTCACAGGTAGGTTTCCACATTATTATATTTATAGCATTCTGTGTGGCAGTGCCCGTATTCCTGTTTCGCTGGCAACTGGGAGAGCTGTTTACTGACAGCACAGAGGTGTCCGTCCTTGTGGCGGCTTGCATCATTCCTATGATGTTCTACCAGTTCGGTGATGGACTGCAGTGCAACTACGCCAACGTGTTACGAGGCATAAGTCACGTCCGCCCTATGGTCACCATCGCCTTCGTGGCTTATGTCGTGGTATCGTTGCCGATGGCCTATGTGTTGGCCTTCATGCTGGATGGCGGACTGGTGGGCATCTGGTGGTCGTTCCTCTTCGGACTGACCACGGCAGGCTCGCTATATTATCTTGCTTTTCGCCGTCAATTTGGTCGGATAAGTACTAATAAAGTTTAATATTTGAAAGCTTTCTTTGGTTTATTGCGTGAAAATGCCTAACTTTAGCCTCGCTTTTCGCAAAATATAAACCTAAAATATAAGTAATATGAAAGTTTATCAGACTAACGAGATTAAGAACATTGCACTCATTGGCAGTGCGGGTAGCGGCAAGACTACTCTTGCCGAAGCAATGGTTTACGAGGCAGGCATCACTAAGCGCCGCGGCTCCGTAGAAAGTAAGAACACCATGAGCGACTATTTCCCTGTGGAACAGGAATACGGCTACTCGGTGTTCTCTACTGTTTTTCATGTAGAGTGGAACAACAAGAAGCTGAACATCATTGACTGCCCAGGTTCTGACGATTTCGTAGGTGGTTCTATTACCGCCATGAATGTGACAGACCAGGCTGTCATCCTCATCAATGGTCAGTATGGTCCTGAGGTGGGTACGATGAATGCTTTCCGTAACACCGAGAAACTGAAGAAGCCCGTCATCTTCCTTGTCAACCAGTTGGACCGCGACAACTGTGACTTTGATCAGATTCTGAATCAGCTGAAGGAGGTCTATGGCAACAACTGTGTGCCCGTTCAGTATCCTATCTCTACTGGTGCTGGTTTCAATAGTGTCATCGACGTATTGCTGATGAAGAAATACTCATGGAAGCCCGAGGGCGGTGCCCCCATCATTGAGGATATTCCTGCCGACCAGCTTGAGAAGGCCAAGGAGTGGAAAGCCGCTCTGGTGGAGGCCGCTGCTGCTGGTGACGACACGCTGATGGAGAAGTTCTTCGAGAGCGAGGACCTCAGCGAAGACGAGATGCGTGAGGGTATCCGCAAGGGTCTGGTCACCCGTTCCATCTTCCCTGTCTTCTGTGTATGTGCAGGCAAGGATATGGGCGTTCGCCGTCTGATGGAGTTCCTTGGCAATGTCGTTCCCTTCGTATCTGAGATGCCTGTCATTCAGAACGCTGCCGGCAAGGACGTTCCTGCTGACGCTTCAGCTCCCACGTCGCTCTATTTCTTCAAGACAGGTGTTGAACCCCACATTGGTGAGGTGCAGTACTTCAAGGTAATGAGTGGTGTCGTGAAGAGTGGTGACGATCTGACCAACGCTGACCGTGGCTCGAAGGAGCGTATCGGTACCCTTTATGCCTGTGCAGGTGCCAATCGTATTCAGGTTGACGAACTTCGTGCTGGCGATATAGGCTGTACGGTGAAGCTGAAAGACGTGAAGACTGGTAACACCCTCAATGCCAAGGATGTAGACAATAAGTTTGATTTCATTAAATATCCTAACTCAAAGTTCTCTCGTGCCATCAAGGCCGTCAACGAGGCTGAGACCGAGAAGATGATGGCTGCCCTGCAGAAGATGCGTCAGGAAGATCCCACATGGGTGGTTGAGCAGTCTAAGGAGTTACGCCAGATTATCGTTCACGGACAGGGTGAGTTCCATCTGCGTACCTTGAAGTGGCGTATGGAGAACAACGAGAAGATTCAGATTGAATATCAGGAGCCTAAGATTCCTTATCGTGAGACCATCACCAAGATGGCACGTGCCGACTATCGTCACAAGAAGCAGTCGGGTGGTGCAGGACAGTTCGGTGAGGTACACCTGATTGTCGAGCCTTATACCGACGGAATGCCCGATCCTACTTCTTTCACCATCAATGGTCAGGAGTTCAAGATGAACATCAAGTCGAAGGAAGAGAAAGACCTGGAGTGGGGTGGCAAACTCGTGTTCATCAACTCAGTTGTCGGTGGTGCCATTGATATGCGCTTCATGCCCGCCATCCTGAAGGGTGTCATGGAGCGTATGGAGCAGGGACCGCTGACTGGTTCGTATGCCCGCGACGTGCGCGTCATCGTCTACGACGGTAAGATGCACCCGGTAGACTCTAACGAACTTTCGTTCATGCTGGCAGCCCGCAATGCTTTCAGCGCAGCCTTCAAGGAGGCCGGTCCTAAGGTGCTGGAGCCTATCTACGACCTGGAAGTGCTTGTTCCTGCTGACTATATGGGTGATGTGATGAGCGACCTGCAGGGCCGCCGCGCCATCATCATGGGTATGGACAGCGAGAACGGTTATCAGAAGCTGACTGCTAAGATTCCTCTCAAGGAGCTGGCATCTTACAGTATTGCCCTGAGTTCACTGACTGGTGGTCGCGCATCGTTCACCACTCAGTTCTCGAGCTATGAACTCGTGCCGAACGACATCCAGCAGCAGCTCATTAAGGAGCACGAGGCCGAGATGAAGGACGAAGACTAATCTTCACTTGGATATATCACAAAAAAGGCTCTCCATTTTCGGAGAGCCTTTTTTGTAATTGTAGGTATTATGCAAACTTAACAAGGATGCGGAACACCTTGGCGGGAGCAGCATCCCACTTTTTCATGGCTTCTTCAGCCTCCTCGGGCACTACGATGCCAGAGGTCAGGATGTCGTAGGGAGGATTGTACTTCTTCAGGTAGCGGATGACACCGTCGAAGTCCTCGGGCAGGGCATTGCGCGAACCGCGGATGTCGAGCTCCTTCTGGACGAAATACTTGGTGGTGAACTCTACGTCCTTCTTCGAGTAGCCGATGCAGATGACACGTCCGCAGAAGGCCACCTCGTTGACGGCCATCTGGTAGGTGACGGGTGAGCCGACGGCCTCGATGACGATGTTGGGACCCATGGAGTCGGTAATCTCCATCAGCCGCTCGTGGACATTCTCCTTGGCGGTATTGATGGTGAAGTCGGCACCCAGGCGCTTCACGATGTCCAGTTTCTCGTCGTCTACGTCGCAGGCAATGACCTTGGCACCGCGCAGCAGTGAACGGATGACGGCTCCGACGCCCACCATGCCACACCCAATGACCATGACTACATCGGTGTCAACAGCCTGGGCACGGCTGACAGCGTGGAAGCCTACGGACATAGGTTCGATGAGGGCTGCATGTTGTGTGGTGATGTCACCCACGGGGATAATCTTCTGCCAGGGCAGTGCAATATACTCGCGCATGGCTCCGTCGCGCTGAACGCCCAGCGTCTCGTTGTG
Source organism: Prevotella sp. UBA3208 (assembly GCA_002363695.1). The sequence goes on along the minus strand of DEWO01000021.1, from coordinate 4,289 downwards.
CTCACAGGCATTGTAGCGGCGGCTGCGGCAGGCAGGACATACGCCACAGTTCGTGTAGGGATTGACAGTGACCTTCATGCCCTTGCGTAGGTTGGTGGGAACCTCGGCTCCTACGCCCACAATCTCGGCACCAATCTCGTGTCCGGGAATGACATGGGGCTTGGCCATGGTGTTCAGACCACGGTAGGTGTTCAGGTCGCTACCGCAGAAGCCAACATACTCAATCTTCAACAGCACCTCGTCTGCCTTGCAGCTGGGTCTGTCCATCTCAACCACTTTCATTACGCGTGGTTCGGTAATTTGTAATGCTTTCATTTAATATAGTGTTACTTATTCGCTCATGTTTTTAATATAAGGTAATTCCATCAGTTTGCCGAAACCGAAGAACTGTTTGGCATTGTCGCAGAGGAAGAGTTGCTTCTCGTCATCTGTCAGCTCTTGTGACTTGGTGACGAAGTCGTAGGACATACGGTAGGTGATGGCCGTGATGGTGCGAGGGTAGTCGGAACCCCACATCAACTTGTCCATACCCACCTCGTCGGCAGCCTCGCAGATGGCGCGGACGGCAGAAGGGAAGGGATAGAACTCGTCGTTGAAGAGCCACGTGATGCCACCGCTCTCGACGAAGACATTCTCATGGCGGGCCAGACGAATCTGCGACAGCCAGCCGGGGCGTGTCACCATGCCGAAGTGGCCGATGGCTACCTTCAGTCGGGGACACTCGCTGATGACTTCCTCCATCTGCGACACCTGTGCGTCGCCGTCCATCAGTTCGATGCCGAGGATGGTATCGTGCTCTTCCATCAGGAGAAACATCTGCATCATCTCATCGCTGAGGAAGTGCTGGGGCAGACGGGCAGCAGGCACCTTGATGCCTCGGAATCCTTTGTGGATGAGGTCTTTGGCCTCATCAAGAAATCCGGGCTTCCGCAACTCAGGCATACCGAAGCAGAAGAACCGGTCAGGATACTGCTGTTGCACCTGCATCAGGTAGGCATTCTGCAGTCCGTCGATGAACTCCTGAGTGATGACGGCAGCGGAGACCTGCGCATAGTCCATGTTCGACAGGAATCGCTCTGCCGTGTTCTGGCCGTCGGTCATGTAGGGCGGCAGCATCTGTCGCTCCTCGCCGAAGAACATGGATCGGCTGCGGTTGGGCTCCAACTGGTAGATGGGGGAACCGTTTACCACAGTGTCCTGGTGTAGCCACAAGTGGGCATGTGCGTCGATTATGTGTTGGCCCATGATACACGCTGTTGGTCACCGATGATGTCGCGCACTTCACGGACAAGTTGCTCGTCCATGGGTTCGGAGAGGTATTCCAGATTGGTCTTGATGGCTTCAGGACGGGTGGTACTGAAAACCGTCGAGGCGATACGCGGATTGGAGCATGAGAACTGCATGGCCAGCTTCTCAATGGGGTAGCCCTTCTGCTTGCAGTGCTCTGCGGCACGGCGACAAGCCTCTACCAACGGTTTGGGAGCCGGATGCCAGTCGGGTACGCCGCGCTCGGTGAGCAGTCCCATGCTGAATGGTGACGCAGAGAGCACCCCTACGCCATGCTGCTCGAAGAAGTCCATGAAGTCAACCAACTTGTCGTCGCACAGGCAGTAATGGCAGAAGTTCATGACGCTCTCGACGGTGCCCGGCTCTGAGTGTTCGATAACCCAGCGCAGGTTTTCCAGCTGCAGGTCGGTGATGCCCACATGGCGCACCACACCTTCGCGCTTCAGCTCGTGCAGGGCGGGCAGCGTCTCGTCGACCACCTTCTGCAGTCCGCCTTCCATGCGGCCTTGGAACTCAATGTCGTGTACATTAATAATATCTATGTAGTCAATGTGCAGACGTTCCAGGCTCTCGTAGACGCTCTCCTTGGCTCGGCGGGCGGAGTAGTCCCATGTGTTGACGCCATCCTTACCGTAGCGGCCCACCTTGGTGGACAGGTAGAAACGGTCGCGAGGAATGTCCTTCAGTGCCTTGCCTAAGACGGTCTCGGCCTTGTAGTGGCCGTAGTAGGGCGACACGTCAATGATGTTGATACCTGCATCGACAGCGGCAAATACGGCGTCGATGCCTCGATTCTCGTTGAAAGAGTGGAACACACCACCCAAAGAAGAGGCGCCGAAGCCCAACTCCGACACCTCTATTCCTGTATTACCTAATTTCCTATACTTCATAGGGAATCAAAATTCATACCATTTGTATCATTCGTTGTCTACCACGGCATCATGTCACGCTCGTCGGGACGGTGAGCCTTGTTGTCGTCGTCGAGAATGTAGACCTGCAGGTCCTGGAAATAGCCCGTCTCGTCCTGCAATCCCTTCAGTTCTGCCTTGGTGTCCTCGAAGCCCTTAAACTCCTTGGCCGATGCGAGGTGGTTGGTAAACTCCAGTTTCTTGTTTGCTCTGTCCAATACGGAAATCCACTCATCCTTGGTGCGGTCTCCAATCACAAATTTCTTGCTCATATTGATTCGTTTATAAATAGTTTTGATTTTCGGCTGCAAATATACGAATTAATTTACAATTGGCAAATGATAATTGACAATTATTAAACGTAATCGTTTATTTTATCAGTTCTGCAGCCTCTTTTGTCAGGTAGGGACGCACTTTATCGAGGGGCAGGTCGAAGTTGATGATGCCTGCTGCGTATGGTGCAATCTCGTATTGCTGGTAGACAAAGGTGAGTCCCTGCTTGGTGAAGCTGGGAGCATTGCTGGGCAGGGGGATGGCGTTCACGTCGTCCACGCCAATCAGCATGTCCTTTAGGGCTTCGTCGGTCGCGACATCCTGTTCACCGTCCTTGAAGTAGCTGCGTACGCCCTCCTTGATGAGCTGGGCGAGCTCGGGCGACTGAGGGTCTTTGAACAGGTTCTGGTTCTGCTTCTCGAACTGCTCCGTCTCTCGGTTGAACTTCGTCTGATAGCCTATGCGCAGTCCGTCGCGCTTGCGGAAGGTTTGGTAGGAGGCTGTGGCATAGCCGTGGGCACCGCCCTGGAAACCTTCGTGGTTGGAGAGGTAGGTGATATACAGGTCGGTCTCTTCCAGTTTGGAAATCTTCACGTAGCACGAATAAGTCATGTCGTTAGGAATGCCGTCGCTTTTTGCTTCTTTCCACGAGGCGGTCAGCTTGTTATACGCGGTGTCGACCAATGCCTGGACGGCTTCCTGTCCGTCGTCATAATACTTGATTTCGGGCTGTCCCTCCTGTATCAGACTGGTTTGCAACTCTTCGCACACGTACTGGCGGATGGCTGTCACCAACGAGTCGTTGCCGCTGGTGGGCCATTGGACGCTGACCTTGATGCTGGCCATGGAGTCTTCGCTCTCCACGCTGATGCTGTCGGTTTGGAAACTGGTGCTGACGGCTGTAGAATCGCCGTCGCCATTCGTGCCATTGTTAGCACGATGGCCGCACGCTGTTGTCAGCAGTGCGGCCATCAGGATATAGATATATGTTTTCTTCATATTTTACTCACCTTTGATAGCTGCATTTTTTTGCACCTTATCAAGGGAACTATTCGCCCTTGATAGCTGCTACACCGGGAAGCACCTTACCCTCGATAGCTTCGAGCAGGGCACCGCCACCAGTAGAGATGTAGCTAACCTGGTCGGCCAGACCGAACTTGTTGACGCAAGCCACAGAGTCACCACCGCCAATCAGCGAGAATGCACCCTCCTTGGTAGCCTCGGCAATGGCATCGCCGATGGCGCGACTACCGGCAGTGAAGTCGTCGCACTCGAACACACCGGCAGGACCGTTCCATAGAATGGTCTTCGCACCCTTGATGGCATTCTTGAAGGCCTGCTGGCTCTCAGGACCGGCATCCACACCCTCGAAACCGGCGGGAACCTTGTTCGAGGGGCAGTTGATAATCTCTGAGCCGGGCTTCACAGTCATCGTGTCGAAGTCGAGGCCGTTGGTAGCGGTGCAGTCGGTACCGAGCACGAGCTCTACGCCGTTCTTCTTGGCCAGCTCCTCTACGCCCAGGGCTACGTCCAACTTGTCCAGCTCGACGATAGAGTCGCCAATCTCACCACCGTGAGCCTTGGCGAAGGTATAGGTCATACCACCGCAGAGGATGAGCTTGTCCACCTTGCCGAGCAGGTTCTCGATGATGCCAATCTTAGACGATACCTTAGAACCACCCATGATGGCTACGAACGGACGCTTGATGTTTGACAGTACGTTGTCAACAGCCTGCACCTCTTTCTCCATCAGCAGACCGAGCATCTTCGAGTCAGCATCGAAGTAGTCGGCGATGACAGCGGTAGAAGCGTGCTTGCGGT
>DEWO01000108.1:7268-11153 GCA_002363695.1 Prevotella sp. UBA3208 | reverse complement strand
GGACTGGACGAAGTACAGATAACAGTCATCAGCGACCGCGCTGAACGGCTGACGGAGATTCAGAAACGCAAGGAGACCATTCTGAAAACCATCGGCGAGCTGGGCAAGTTGACGCCCGAACTGGAGAAACGTATTGAGGACTGCTGGGCGCTGACGACGCTGGAGGACATCTATCTGCCCTACAAACCCAAGCGCCGCACACGTGCCCAGGTGGCTCGCGAACAGGGATTGGAGCCACTGGCTACGCTGCTGATGATGCAACGCGAGCAAAGCCCTGAACGGGCAGCACAGCGCTTCGTCAAGGGCGACGTCAAGGATGCGGCGACAGCACTGAAGGGCGCTCAGGACATCATAGCCGAACAAGTGAGCGAGGACGAGCGCAGCCGCAATCAGGTGCGTGCTGCCTTCCGTCGCGAAGCCTTCATCGTGTCGAAAGTGGTCAAAGCCAAGAAAGACACGGACGAAGCCCAGAAATACAGTGACTACTTCGACTGGGAGGAGCCCCTGAAACGCTGTTCGAGCCACCGTCTGCTGGCTATGCGCCGAGGAGCCGACGAGGGCATCCTGCGACTGAGCCTGACCATCGACGACGACGAGGCCGTGAGCCGTCTGCAACGCAATTACGTACGTGGCAATGGTGCCTGCCAACGATTGGTGAGCGAGGCCGTTGAGGACGGTTACAAGCGGCTGTTGCAACCCTCGATAGAAACGGAATTCAGCAACCTGAGCAAGGAGCGTGCCGACGAGGAGGCCATCAAGGTGTTTGCCGAGAACCTGCGCCAGCTGTTGCTCTCTGCCCCACTCGGCCAGAAGCGCGTCATGGGCGTAGACCCAGGTTTCCGCACGGGCTGCAAGGTGGTGTGTCTGGACGCTCAGGGCAACCTGCTGCACCACGAGGCCATCTTCCCCCACCCGCCCGTGAACCACAGGATGCAGGCCAGTATGCACGTGCAACAGATGATGAAGGACTACCATATCGAGGCCATCGCCATTGGCAATGGTACTGCCAGTCGCGAGACCAAGGAGTTTATCACCGAGGTGGTGGCCGAGGCTGGACGACAGGGCGAGGGTGCAAGTACACAAGCCTCCGCCTTGCCTAAGGTCTTCGTCGTCAGCGAGGACGGTGCCTCTGTCTATTCTGCCTCAAAGGTGGCCCGCGACGAGTTTCCCAACGAGGATGTCACCGTTCGCGGTGCTGTCTCGATAGGCCGCCGGCTGATGGACCCGTTGGCCGAACTGGTCAAGATTGACCCCAAGAGCATTGGCGTGGGACAATATCAGCACGACGTAGACCAGTCGAAGCTGAAGCACTCGCTGGACCAGACCGTCGAGAGTTGCGTCAACCTGGTGGGTGTCAACCTGAACACCGCCTCGCAGCACCTGCTGACCTATGTCAGCGGACTGGGGCCCGTGCTGGCACAGAACATTGTGGACTATCGCAAAGAGAACGGTGCCTTCACCAGTCGTGCCCAGCTGAAGAAAGTGCCCCGACTGGGACCTGCTGCCTTCCAGCAGTGTGCCGGATTCCTGCGCATACCCAATGCCAAGAATCCGTTGGACAACAGCGCCGTCCATCCGGAGAGCTACCACGTGGTGGAACTGATGGCCAAAGACCAGCATTGTACTGTCAGCGAACTGATTGGCAACAAGACCATACGTGAGCAGATAGACATCAGAAAATACGTCACCACAGAGACCGGACTGCCCACCCTGACAGACATCATGAAGGAGTTGGAGAAGCCTGGGCGCGACCCACGCGAACAGATAGAAGAGTTCGAGTTCGACCCCAGCGTGCAGGCTATTGAAGACTTGCACGAAGGTATGGAACTACCTGGTATCGTGACGAATATCACCAATTTCGGAGCCTTCGTAGACATCGGCGTCCATCAGGACGGACTGGTACACGTATCGCAACTGGCCGACCGCTACGTCAGCGACCCCACGCAGGTGGTTCACCTCCATCAGCACGTACGGGTTCGCGTCGTTGGAGTAGACCTGCGACGCCAGCGCATATCTCTTTCCATGAAAGGGCTGAAGTAGGCTAACGAGACCATAAAAACCTTTCAGCAAGAAAAAGTCCACAAAACATTTGGCTTTTTGCCCGCTTATTCGTACCTTTGCAGGAAATATGGCAAGAGAAAAGACAAGAATCAAGGACATAGCAGAGCGCGCCGGTGTATCGGTGGGCACTGTCGACCGCGTGTTGCACAATCGCCCCAACGTCTCGAAGAAGGCGCTGGAGAAGGTGCAGAAGGCCTTAGAAGAAATGGACTACAAGCCCAATATGTATGCATCAGCCTTAGCATATAATAAGGAATACACGTTCTTCTGTATCATCCCCAAGCACGAATCGGAAGCCTACTGGGAAGAGGTAGAGGAAGGTGCCTTGGCCGCCTGCGAACGCCGCAGAGACTTTGGACTCTCGCTGAAGATGATGTACTACAACCGCTTCTCGGTCGACACCTTCACGCGCATTACGAACGAGTGTCTGAAGCAGATGCCGGACGGAGTCATCATCGTACCTTCACGCCTGGACGTCACCCGTCGGTTCACCGACCAGCTGCACGAGCTGGGCGTGCCTTTCATCCTGCTCGACTCCTATATGCCCGACCTGAAACCCCTGTCGTTCTTCGGACAGGACTCTTTCTCCTCAGGCTATTTTGCTGCCCGTATGTTGATGATGCTGGCACCTAAGGAAAAGGAAATCATGCTGATGAAGCAGATGCGCAACGGCAATGTGGCTTCCAAGCAGCAGGAGAATCGCGAGACGGGGTTCCGCCACTACATGAAGGACCACTTCCCCGACGTCGTCATCCACGAGGTCAACCTCTCGCTCGACGACAAGCGCGAGGAGTACGACCCCATTCTGGAGAAGTTCTTCACCCAGCACCCCCATATACACCACTGCATCACCTTCAACTCGAAAGCCCATCTGGTGGGTGACTTCCTGCTGAAGTCGAACCGCCGGAACATACAGATTATGGGCTACGACATGGTACCCAAAAATGCCGACTGCGTGCGTCAGGGGTCTATCTCGTTCCTCATTGCCCAGCACGGATACATGCAGGGATACGAGTGCATTGAGAGCCTCTTCAACGCCATCGTGCTGAAGAAGGAGGTGGAACCCGTCAACTACATGCCCATCGAGTTGCTGACCAAGGAGAACATTGACTTCTATCGCCGCAAGAACATTGGATGAGCCCTGAGAACGGAACAATAATTATTTACTAAAACAAATACGATTATGGCATTAGCAACATTTCTGAAGATTAATCCCGCTGACTCTGTCGTAGTATGTCTGGCCCCCAAGAAGCAGGGCGACATCATAGAGGTAGACGGCAAGCAGATCACAGTGAACCAAGACACCCCGGCAGGACATAAAGTACTGATCAAGGACGTCAAAGAAGGTGAGGATATCATCAAGTACGGCTACCCAATCGGTCACGCCCGTCAGGACATGAAGGCCGGCGACTGGGTGAACGAGAACAACCTGAAGACCAACCTCTCGGGTACGCTGGAATATACCTACAATCCCGTTGACGCCAAGAGCGACATCAATCATATCAAGAACGAGAGCCGTACCTTCAAGGGCTATGTACGCAAGAACGGCGACGTTGGCGTGCGCAACGAGATATGGATTGTGCCCACTGTAGGCTGCGTCAACGGCATTGCCGAGCGCATGGCCCACAAGCTCATGGCGGAGACTGGCTGCAAAGATGTCGACGCCATCTGGACCTGGCACCACAACTATGGCTGTTCACAGCTTTCGGAAGACCACGAGAACACCCGCAAGGTGCTGCGCGACATCTGTCTGCACCCCAATGCTGGTGGTGTGCTGGTGCTGAGTCTGGGTTGCGAGAACAACCAGCCCGAAGACTTCATGGC
>DEWO01000108.1:0-7205 GCA_002363695.1 Prevotella sp. UBA3208 | reverse complement strand
TGGGCGACTACGACAAGTCGCGCATCAAGCTGCTGGTAACCCAACGCGTCGAGGGCGACGAGATGGAGGCAGGCATGGAGATTCTGCGCGAACTCTACAAGCAGGCTGCTCAGGACAAGCGCGAGGACGTGCCCGTATCGAAGCTGCGCGTAGGTCTGAAGTGCGGTGGCTCTGACGGATTCTCCGGCATCACTGCCAATCCGCTGGTCGGCGAGTTCTCAGACTGGCTGGTAGCCCAGGGCGGTACCAGCGTGCTGACCGAAGTGCCTGAGATGTTCGGTGCCGAAACCATTCTGATGAACCGCTGCGAGACACCTCAGCTGTTCGACCAGACCGTATCGATGATTAACAACTTCAAGAACTACTTCCTGTCGCACGGCGAACCCGTGGGCGAGAATCCTTCCCCGGGCAACAAAGCCGGCGGTATCTCCACCCTCGAGGACAAGGCACTGGGCTGCACACAGAAGTGCGGCAAGGCTCCTGTCAGCGGTGTGATGGAATATGGCGACCGTCTGGAGCACAACGGACTGAACCTGCTCTCTGCTCCCGGCAACGACCTCGTAGCCTCGACAGCACTGGCCTCCTGCGGCTGTCATATCGTGCTGTTCACCACCGGTCGCGGAACGCCTTTCGGCACCTTCGTGCCCACCATGAAGATTGCCACCAACCCCACGCTGGCCAAGAACAAGCCCCACTGGGTAGACTTCTCTGCCGGTCAGCTCGTCGAGGGCCGCACCATGCAGGAACTGGTACCTGAGTTCATCGACAAGGTGCTGGCTGTTGCCTCCGGCGAGAAGGCCCGCAACGAGGAGAACGGCTATCGCGAGATTTCCATCTTCAAGAATGGTGTAACATTGTAACATCACAAGAAAGGACCAAGCGTTGAAGAAAGGACTGATTGCACTGTCACCCCTTGTGGTGTTCATCGTACTCTATTTAGTCACGAGCATCATTGCTCGTGACTTTTATAAAGTCCCCATCACAGTAGCATTCATGGCAGCATCCATCTATGCCGTCATTGTCTTCGACGGACGTCCTTTGCGCGAGCGCATTGACGTGTTCAGCCGAGGAGCCGGCACCAGCCAGATGATGCTGATGCTGTGGATATTCGTGCTGGCCGGTGCCTTTGCCAATTCGGCCAAGATGATGGGCTCCATTGATGCTACGGTCAACCTGGCTCTGACGCTGTTGCCCTCTCAGATGCTGCTGGCAGGACTATTTCTGGCAGCTTGCTTCATCTCCCTGTCCATAGGCACCAGCGTAGGAACCATTGTGGCACTGACCCCCATCGCGGCAGGCATTGCCCAACAGACAGGCACCTCCATACCGCTGATGACAGCTGTCGTTGTGGGTGGTTCGTTTTTCGGCGACAACCTGTCGTTCATCTCCGACACCACCATCATGGCGACATCTACGCAAGGCTGCAGGCTGGCGGACAAGTTTCGCGTCAACTCCTTCATCGTCATCCCCGCAGCACTCGTCATTCTGGCCGTCTACGTCATCATGGGCACTGACATGACGGCTCCCAGCGAGGTGGGCGAAGTGTCCTTTGTGAAGGTGATTCCTTACTTAGCAGTACTTGTCACTGCCATTTTCGGCATGAACGTAATGGCTGTGCTGACTCTGGGCATCATGCTGACGGGACTCATCGGCATCAGCAACGGAGCGTTTGACGTCTTCGGCTGGATGAAGGCAATGGGTGACGGTATTCTGGGCATGAGCGAACTCATCATCATCACCATGATGGCGGGTGGACTGCTGGAGATTGTCAAGCAGCAAGGCGGCATCGACTTCATCATCAGGCTGCTGACGCGTCACGTCAACACCAAGCGAGGTGCAGAATTGTCTATTGCTGCGCTGGTTTCGCTGGTCAACCTGTGCACAGCCAACAATACAGTAGCCATCCTGACGGTAGGTGGCATCTCGAAGCATATTGGCGACCGCTACGGCGTGGACAATCGCAAGGCGGCATCTATATTGGACACCTTTTCATGTGTGACGCAGGGGCTCATTCCCTATGGTGCCCAACTGCTGATGGCTGCCGGACTGGCCCAGCTCAACCCCATCAGCATCATACCTTATTTATATTATCCGGTGGCCATCGGCATTGCAGCCTTGTTGGCCATATTACTTAGATATCCGAAACGCTATTCATGAAAGACGTAATATTAAGAAACACGGAACGCCTGCTCCTGCTGGACGGCGAACAGGAACGTGAACAAATAGAACCCATGACTGAATGGAAGTGGCGACAGCTCTACAAAACAGCGGTCAAATATGGCATTGGCCCTTGGATAGCCGACGGCATCAAGGCCTATGGCGACGACTTCTTCCTACAGATGTCACCCACCCTGCGCCAGGAGTTCTTGCTGCTACAAGGGCCAAAGAATGAAAATCACTTGCAACGCTATCTTTTGCAAGTAGAGCGTTCCCGAGGGTTCATACACCATTTCAGCAAGCAGTCGCTGCAAGCCTATGCCAGCGAACTGGTCACCAACATCAAGAATATAGAAGAATAAGGCTACCCTTTCCAAGCAAAGCCTAAAAAACAAACTTTGACGGTCAGCGCTTGAATCGTATTTCGCGCAGGCTGTGCTTACCCATAAAGCGGCTCTTGTCCACAAAACCGTTCACTCCCACGATGCGTCCCTTTGCCGTGTACTGCCACATGGTGTAGTCGCGGTCATCGGCCAGCACAGGCGGCTCGTCCGTATACATGGCTATCATCAGTTTGTAGTCGTCAATCTTACCCTTCAGGTGCTTGTTGTAGAAGTTGCGGCCTGTATAGAGCAAAGGTTTCTGATGATAGGCATCCTCCACCAAGTCAAGGAAATAGAACAGCGAGTCGCAGAACACATCGGTGGACAATCCGCCCGTTGACTCGATGTCAATCATCGGCACCAAGTCCTGCTCGCCAGGCAGGCACTGCGACATGAAGTTCTGCAACTGCTTCTGCTGGTCAGTCAGCGGACGATAGAAGTGATAGCTACCGACCTTCAACCCGTGGCGATGGGCCAGCTCGATATTGCGCTCGAACATGGCATCAATGCGGTCGCCACCCTCGGTAGCCTTCAGATAGACGTAAGCCATCTTGGTATTGTCGCCTACTGCCTCCCAGAACACCTGACCCTGATAGTGGCTCAGGTCGATGCCGTGAACGTGGGAACAGGTATCTTCACACAGGATATTGGGGTTGACAGCCGGTACTACAACTGTAATACTGTCCTTAGAGACCTCAAGCAATACGTCATCCTGAGCAAACGTCCCATCCACAAAAAAGAAGAGTATAGTGAGTAAAACAATCAGTTTCTTCATCGTTCCTTAAAATTTTAGATGCAAAGTTAGCAAAAATCCCTATAATATTCGTATCTTTGCACGAAAAAAATAAAGATATGAGATATTTATTGACTTTCATTAGCATTATGCTACTCATGGTTTCATGCAAAAGTGATGACGACAACCAGCCTGTCACAGAAAAGGCAAAACGTACCGTCTTTATCTATATGGCTGGAGAAAACAACCTCTCCAATTTTACTTCCGACGATCTTCAGGAAATGATCAGCGGTGTCGGCAGCATACCTGCAAACTGCCGTATGCTTGTCTTTGCAGACAAGGCTGATTCAAAGACCAAGCCGTTCATTGCCCAGATCACAAGTAACAAGCAGCAACCTCTTGACACACTGTATAAGTACACTAACGACTTCTATACGTCGGATGCTGACTGTTTCCGCGAAGTGATGGAACGCATGATGAGCCTCTCCCCTTCCGACGAGTACGCCCTTATACTCTGGGGCCACGCCAGCGGCTGGGCTGTCGAGAAAGACACCATCGTCGGTCCCTCTCGTCGTGCCTATGGTGTTGACAATGGAACTAATACCAATTCTAATAACGGAAAGTGGATGAACATCACCCAGATGGCCAGGGCTTTAGAGGGCCTCACCCCTTTCAAGTTCATTTTTGCCGACTGCTGTAACATGGGATGTGCCGAGGTGGGCTACGAACTGCGCAACGCCACTGAGTACTTCATTGCCTCTCCTGCTGAGATTCCCGGAAATGGTGCTCCCTACGACAAGATCATGTCTTCATTGTTTAAGAGCGGCAGCGACATGTACCGTGGCATCGTTGATGGCTACTTCAACTTTTATACCGACTTCTATCACCAAAAGTCTCCAATCAGCGTAAGTGGTGTGGGATATGAAAACCTGGATGGGTTCAGCGTCCCGCTGTCTGTCATTGACACACGCTATATAGCCCAGTTGGCTGAGCGAACACGGGATGTATTGTCCACCATCGCCCCCCAATATCCTAACGAACCTGACCTCAAAGGAATTCCCTACTACTGGCAATTCGACGCTCCCGTCATGTACGACATGAAAGCCTATATCCAACGTTATGCCAGTGCTGCTGACTACACCTCCTGGAAACAAGCCTTCGACCTGGCTGTTCCCTATTCGCGTATGTCCTTCAAGTGGATGACCATCTACTATGAACTCTATGACACCGGCTTCAGCCAGTTCGACCAGACGGCCGACTGTGGTTGCGTCAGCATGTTCATCCCCCAAAACGGCACAGGCTATACTTCCGGCAGTTACGCCTATAACAAATATGCCAACAACTTCGGCTGGAACCGTGTGCTTAACTGGAGCCGCTTCGGCTGGTAAGGAAATATCGCAAACACATAGAAACAAAAAAAGGCTGCCCTCACTCGGCAGCCTTTTCATGTACCACGACTTTCACCTTCGAGATACGCCGCTCTTCCATATCAAGTATCTCGAAAGTAAAGTTCTGATAGTCTATCTTCTCGTGCATCTTGGGGAATTCGCCCTTAATCTCAAGCAACAGACCTGCCAATGTGTCGGCATCGCCCTCAACGTCCTCAAAGATGTCGTCGTCCAGTTTCAGAATCTTGTAGAAGTCACTCAGCAGCGTCTTGCCCTCAAAGACAAAGGTGTTGCTGTTGATGCGGACGTAGCTCTTCTCGTCATCATCGTACTCATCGTTGATTTCGCCTACGATTTCCTCCAGAATATCCTCCAGCGTCACAATGCCGCTGGTACCACCAAACTCGTCCACCACAATGGCAATATGCACCTTGTTCTCCTGGAACTCGCGCAACAGGTCGTCAATCTTCTTGGTCTCGGGAACGAAGTAAGGCGGACGTATCAGCGACTGCCAGCGGAAGTTGTTACCCTTCGACAGATGGGGAAGCAAGTCCTTGATATACAGGATTCCACGCACATTGTCACTATTGTCCTGATATACGGGAATGCGCGAGTAGTTGTTCTCCACCACACACTGCATCACCTCCTGAAACGACGCCTTGAAGTCAAGATCCACCACGTCCTGACGCGAAGTCATCACCTCCTTGGCGGTCTCGTCACCAAAGCGCACTATGCCCTCCAGCATACGCTGCTCTTCCTTGATGTCTTCCTTATCGGTCAACTCCAGTGCCTGCTCCAGGTCGTCCACACTCAGCGCGTGACTCTCCTTGGTTACCATCTTGTCTGCCAGTCGTCCGGACCCCATCACAACAGTTGCAATGGGATAGAAAATCTTCCGACATAACAGGATTCCTCCCACAGCCCTGCGACAAAAGCTCAGCGCATGTTGTCCGCAATACACCTTGGGCATGATTTCGCCAAAAAGCAACAGCAGAAAGGTCAGCAACACCGTCATGCACACAAACTGCAACCACCAGGACGAACCGAAGTTCACCGTGTGGCTGAAGAAATAAGTGCTAAGCATGATGATGGTGACGTTCACCAGATTGTTGGTAATCAGTATGGTTGCCAACGTACGCTCCGAATCGTCGCGCAACTGTTTGATTTGAATGTCTCCGGTAGTTTTCTCTTCGTCCAGTTCGTTCAAGTCGGCAGGCGACAACGAGAAAAACGCAATCTCCGAACCCGAGGCAAAACTTGACACAAACAATAAAAGACAGGCACTGACACCTGCCACAATGGCTCCTATGGATGGTGACATCAGAGTCACCTCATTGAACACTTGCAAATACTCGTCCATGATTATTCTGTGGGCTTGGGAGTCAACATCTCCATATTGTCTGCCCAGATTTCCGTCACATAGCGGCGCTGTCCCTGCTTGTCATCGTAGGTGGAATAGCGCAGACGGCCCTCTATATACAATTTATCGCCCTTATGAACATACTTCTCCACTATCTCGGCCAGCTTGCGCCACAATATCACGTTGTGCCAGTCGGTATGGTCAGGCACCTGTGTACCGTTCTGCAGCGTATAGCCGCGCTCTGTCGTTGCCAGGCTCAGGCGGGCCACTGCCACCCCCTGTTCCACATAGCGGATTTCAGGTTCGGAACCCACATTGCCTATCAGCATCACCTTATTCATGTCCACTCAAAGTTCAAAGTCACTTACAGTCACCCAAGAAACGGAACTTGAAGTTCTTGCCCTTGGCCGAGGGGAACTGGCTGCGCGGGTCTACACGCCCACTCAGATGGTCAATAATGCGGTTGTAACAATCCTGACCGGACTCAGCCTTGCAGCAAGCCTCAAAGTGCGTATCACGATACTGGAACTTACCAGTACCAGGCACCATCAGCACCCGTTTGAAGTCTATAGCACCCTCATACCATCCGTAGCGCTCTTCGTTCAGACGGACCATTGCGGGCGTTGCCGGCTTGGCACCACCGGCAGAAGAGTGAACGGCCTTCTTTTCCTTGAAGTCCTGCATCGTTAAAGCTTCCGTCTTGATAATGATAAAGTAAATACGGGGACGAACCTTGTAGCGCTTCGGATATACAACATCACTCGCGGCATATTCGCGGATATCACGTTCCAAAACGGGGTTCATTCCTATTTCTTCGATTTCGGCAAGGAACGCAATAGCATCATCAACATTCGTTACCAGAATCTCTCTGTCAAAATACCTAAGATATAAATTCATTAGAATGGGTTTGTTTTCCTGTGTATGGTTTATCTAAGAAAGAGCGGAAAACGGGACTCGGACCCGCGACCCCAACCTTGGCAAGGTTGTGCTCTACCAACTGAGCTATTTCCGCAGACTTGTCTTTTTCGAAGAATTATGGTGAAGAGGAGGAGACTCGAACTCCCACGTCGCAATTGACACTACCCCCTCAAAGTAGCGCGTCTACCAATTCCGCCACCTCTCCAACAAAATAACCGCTGACCAAAAAAGAGAGTGCCCAGAACAGGACTCGAACCTGCACGCCT
>DEWO01000092.1 GCA_002363695.1 Prevotella sp. UBA3208 | reverse complement strand
GCGACACCGGGTTAGGTGCATTGCTGCGGAAGACGCGCTGGTTGACATTCAGCCCAACGCCAATGATGCAGTCCTTGATATAGTCGCCTTTCAGGGTCTGCTCTATCAGTATGCCGGCAATCTTCCCATCGCGCCAATAGATGTCGTTAGGCCATTTGATGCTCAAGTCACCGATATACTTCCCTAATGCCTCGCAGACAGCCAGCGAGATGGCCATCGAGATGTGGAACTGTCGTCTGGCAGGCAGCGGTTCCCTCGCTGAACCGCCTTCCCTGCCTGGCAGCCAAGGATGAATGAAGAGTGAGAATAGCAGGTTTTTTCCCCGTTCCGACTCCCAGCTGTTAGTAGCACAACCACGACCCGCCGTCTGGTAGTTGGCCACGACAACCTTTTCAATCAGTCCCCGGTGGTTTCCTGTCTCAGCAGCCGCCCAGTCCTTCAGCCAGCGATTGGTAGAGTCCGTCTCCGCGATATATTCTATATTCCATTCAGCCATGAGCCGTGCCTTTTTTGTACTTTTTCGCAAAAGTAAGCATTATTTTCCAAACATCCAAATGTTTCATCATTTTATCACTGCTTTATGAAGTTTATTCGCCATCACTTGCCACTTTTGTGATTTTTTTATTATCTTTGCCGATGAAATCGGAACATCGAATCATCGAAACATCGAAAAAACTATGACTCCCGAACAACTCTCAAAGAACGACGAACAATACATGCGCAAAGCCCTGTCCGAAGCACAGGCCGCCTTTGCCGAGGGCGAAATACCCATTGGGGCCGTTGTGGTTTGTCAGGACCGGGTCATTGCCCGAGCCCACAACCTGACGGAAACACTGCACGACGTCACGGCTCATGCCGAGATGCAGGCCATCACCGCCGCAGCCAATGAATTAGGAGGGAAATACCTGACGGACTGCACCCTATACGTGACCGTAGAGCCCTGCACGATGTGTGCCGGAGCCTTGGGGTGGAGCCAGATACCCCGCATTGTCTACGGTTGTCGTGACGAGAAGCGGGGCTATACCGCCTACGCCCCCCGTGCCCTGCATCCCAAGTGCAGTGTGACAGACGGCATCTTAGAAGAGGAATGCCGCCAGCTCATGCAGGACTTCTTCAAACAGAAACGGTAGCAGAGAAACTACTCTACTTACTCAGCACCTTCTTCCCGTCAATCACGTAGATGTTCCTACGCATCGCGCTTCTATGCTGTCGGCCGCTGAGGTCATAGACTTTTGTGTCAGGCTCTGCCTCTGGCGACATTCGGACGGTCTGAATACCAGTCTTAATATCGTCTACATCCTCATTGGAGACAAGCAGTGTCCCGTCAGCAAGTTTCTTGAGTGTTGCATACTGGACACCCCCTTCCGTCCTAACCGCCTGTCGCTCACTGTCGCGCTCTTCCTTACTGGTGAGGAACATACGATAAATACCTGGAGCAAGGTCTTTCAAGCCATCAACGAGGATGGGGAGCAACTCATCATTCTCGTCAGTGAAAATGAAGCCATAGAATGGCGGGAGACTGCCGTAGCCCTTATCGCGAGTATTCAGCAGACTGACATAGGCCATATTTTGCGGATTAGACTTGTCTTGCAAGGCCAGGTCTATAGTACCATTAAAGTCTAATATGGAGTAGTTGTACAAACTATACATCTTCATCTGAAGCATATTCTCGTCATTCACCTCGTAGTCAATGCTGTCAGCCACGCACATCGACTCAAACCGGTCTGTCCCGTCAGGCGTCTGCTGCGGTTTGGTGCCAAGCACTATCGACTGACTATAGCGGAAGTCATTGTCCTTATTAATCTTCAGCACATCGAGGTCGAAGTACCCGTCACCGTCTCCGCCCCAGCCCCAGTTGACATACACCAGTCCGTCCTTGTCGATGCCACACAGCAGGAACTCGTGACCATAAGAAGCCTCCTCGTCATATCCGCCAAACATAACCGGCATCTTCTGTTCGAGTGCACCATACACCAACGACTTCCACTCCTCATCCGAATAAAAGGACCGGTCGTAATACCTCAGTGCCAACGAGTCGTATCTGAAGACATTCTTCAGTGCAAGAGCCATATAATAGTCAGCGGTTCCACTGCCTTCCAGAGTGTATGTCATGTGGGTGGCATAGCCACAGTCGCGCATCAGGTCCGTAACGGCCTTGACAGGGGCAGAGAAACGGAGTTCTGTCGACTTGTAGCTGTTCTTCATGTTCGCCCAGTCATAGGTGGTATTGATGGTCTTTTCAACCTCTTTACCCTTGAAGAAATACGAACCTGTGCCCTCTGACGTCGCTGGATACTGATAGTAGTTCAGCACCTGAGCCAGCGTCGTGGCCACACAGCCCGTAGGACAATAATCATTGCCGCTCTTGGGACATTCGTAATAGTAAGGCTTTTCCTGATTCCACGTCGTGGTGACGAAAGGCTCTACCACGGTATAGCCGGCTCTGGCAGTCACAGAGGCTGCTGTGTTGTCCAAGCTCTGCAGGCTGCTTTCGGCCACCTTCATCCACCACTTCAGTCCGTCGGGCAGCCGGTTCTTGTCGTATGGAGTATGGGAGTATCCGATGACTGCATCGCCCATTCCCTGACGATTCACAATGACAAACCCACGCTCGTTGCCGTAGACACACAGTCCGTCTCTGTTTTCAAGCAGGTTCACATCGTCCGATGCCAGTTTCTCCTGGGCAATGCGTTTCATGGCACTGAAAGAACGCTGCTGGGCATTCACAGCAGACAAGGCGATGCATAGAATCGTTATCAGTATAAGAGCTTTCTTTGTCATCATTTTAATATTTATTGGAGTGCAAAGGTACGAAAAATCTCCGAACTCTGCAAACTTTATTTTTCCTGCCTACAGATTTTATTTTTCCTACCTATGAATTTTATGTTTCCAACTTGGAAACATATGTACCCAACTTAGAAACACATGTCTCCAACTTGGGAACATAAGTACCCAAGTTGGGAACAGAAATTATCCAACCTGCAAAATTCTTTTTTCCAACGTCCCGCCGAAACTTTTCCTTAGGAGCAAAAAAAGAGAGGCAGCCCCCTACGGTCTGCCTCCCTATTAATATGGTAAGATTTTACGCCTTATTTAGGCAGATTGTCAGCCCAGCCCGTGTTCTGCTCCGTTCCGTAGCCGGCATTGATCTCGGCAGCGGGAATAGGATAGACGAACTTGGCGACGTCAAAGTTCTGCTTGGTGGTAGCCACGGTAATCTTCAGACCCTGACGACGTGCATCGTACCAGCGGTGACCCTCCAAATAGAGTTCGCGAACACGCTCGTCGCTGATGAACGACATCAGCTCATCCTTGGTAGCAGGCAGTTTGTCTGCCGACTCAATGGCGGCATCACGGCCAGCCGTGAAGAACAGAGCCTCCTGAGCCTGAGCGATATTGCCTAACTGAGCCTCACACTCGGCCAGAATCAGATACATCTCCGACAAACGGAAGACGGGGATATTGCTGACGGCCTGAGCGGTGGGCAGGCCACAATACTTGAAGGCATAGTTGCTCAAGACACCTGCACGGTAGTCAGTATCCGCAAACTTACTTTTTGTAAAATCAGTCAGACCGCCTTTGTATGAACCATAGAGCGTATTGAGTGCATTAGCTGACAGGTTGTCATCGTTGGTCTTGTTGATGGTAAAGATGTCCTCAGGAGAGACTGCATTCGACGACCACATCGAAACGTAGTTGGCAGCCGTAGCACCCACAGCACCGCTCTCATCAATAGCAGCCTGAGCGGCAGCCTTGGCAGCAGCATAGTTGCCCATGAAGAGGTTTACACGAGCCTCCAGTGCGTAGATGGCAGCCAGATTGAAATAGAACTGAGGCACACCGTTCATCTCATCTTCGCCGGCATAGAGCTCCTTGGCCTTGGCAATGTCGCTGAGCACCTGAGCATAGCAGTCTTTCACGCTGGAGCGATGAACCTGGTCGTTGATGGTATAGGGTTTGTCAACCACAAGGATAACACCCAGCTGGCTGTTGTCCTGACCAGGCTGATAAGGCAGACCGAAGATGTTGGTCAGCGTGAAGGTTCCCAGTGCACGCAGTGCATAAGCCTGAGAGAGATAGGAACTGATAGCATACTCTTCGTCTTCCGTCACACCGGCAGCCAAAATCTTCTCTGCACCGTTGATGGTACGCGTCGAACGGTCAATCACCTTATAGCCATAGTTCCAAATATCGTCTAATTCACCATTGGTGTCTGTGATACCATAGGAATTAATGGCAAAGAAGTGACCCGTTGATGAACTGGCAGTAGCAATGTCAGCAGCCATATCACCTAATGCCACCACATAGTTTCCATAGAAACGGTAGTTGCCCAGTGCATAGTAAGTACCTATCACACCGTTCTTTACATCCTGTGCAGTATTGAAGGCTGTCTCAGAAGTCTTGTTCTGGTCCATGTCTGGGTTGAAGTAGGAATCGCTACAAGAAGCCAGACCTAAAGTCAAAGCTGCACCTATTGCAAATATCTTAATATTTTTCATTGTCTTCTATTTTTTCTGGTTTCATTAAAAACTTACATTCACACCGAATACGACATTACGAGACTGTGGGAAGTTCCACCACTGTACGCCGTTTGCACCGACACTGGCAGGATCGAAACCACGATAGTTCTTGCAGCCCCATGTGTAGAGGTTGTCTGCCTGTACATAAACTCTCAGACGGCTGACGTAGAATTTCTCTGTCCACTCAGAGGGGAAGGTGTAACCGAGGGTGATGTTACGCAGCTTGACGTAGTTGCCATCCATCAGGAAGCGGCTTGAAGCCGAGTTAGCCAGCGAGCTCAGAGAGCCGAGACCATAGCCGACATTCAGGCGGGGAACGTCTGTGACGTCACCGGGCTTCTGCCAACGGTTCTCATAAACATACTCAGTAAAGTTCTCGCCGAACGAGCCGCCAATCTGCTCGTCATAGCGCAGGTTGTTACCATAAATCTTACGTCCGAACGAGTAGTTCAGCTGGAATGAGAAGTCGATGCCCTTCCAGGTCAGGTTGTTGGTGAATGCACCGTAGAAGCTGGGGTTAGCGTCGCCTACATAGCGCTTAGCAGCAGCATTGTAGTCTTTGGTGGTCTCGTTGCCTTCCTCGTTCAGATACCACATGGCCTCACCAGTCTCAGGGTCAACACCGGCATACTCTCTCATCTTGAACTGATAGATAGGACGTCCTACCTCAGTAATCTGGTAAGTGCCCTCGATAGGCAGGTCGGTAGAGAGTTTCTTCACCTCGTTCTTGTTGTGCGAACCGTTCAGGCTGACATTCCAGTTCCAGTCCTTGTTCTTCAGGATGTTCACACCGAGGGTGAACTCAATACCCTTGTTCTGCAACTCACCGATGTTCTTATAGTAAGAGGTCAGACCCATAGCGTATGAAGCAGGAACGGCAAACACCATGTCGGTGGTGTTGTGGACATAGTAGTCGAACTCCAGGTTGAAGCGACCGAAGAGCGTTGCGTCCAAACCGATGTTGAACTTCTTGGTGCGCTCCCACTGCAGGTCGTCATTACCCATCTGCTCGTAAGCCATACCGGGCTGGCTGTTGTAGTTCCAGCCAAAACCGTAGAGGTCCTTGGCAGCATACCAGCCACCGGCAGGTACAGAGACGTCACCCACCTCAGAGTTACCAGACGAACCGTAAGAGGCACGCAGGGTCAGGTTCTGCAACCAGTCCTTGGTGCTCTGCATGAAGTCCTCAGAAGAGATGCGGTACTTGGCACCGACAGAAGCGAACGTACCCCAGCGGTGACCTTGGGCAAAGCGTGAAGAACCGTCGGTACGGAGGCTGGCAGACAGATAGTACTTGTTGGCATAGTCGTACTCCACATTACCGAAGAACGAAGCCAGCGTCAAACGGTTCATGGTTGTCGATGCAGAACTCGGAGTTGCAGCCAACTGAACCTGAGGCATATCCTCTACAGGATAGTTAGAGCCTGCCAGGTAAGCAGCCTTCAGAATGGTCTTCTGAGCCTCCTGACCTAACATCACATTCAAATTGTGTACCTTGTTGAAGGTCTTGATATAGTTCAGCGTGTTGGTGATAGACAGGTGGATGTTGTAGTTGTTAGAGTCCTCACCCATACCACGCATATCCTTACCCTGAGGTTGCATGAACGACCAGAAACCGAACTCGTCAACAACGTGAGCATCAATGCTGGCACGTGACAGGAAGTGCAGGTCCTTCATGA
>DEWO01000013.1:10936-11628 GCA_002363695.1 Prevotella sp. UBA3208 | reverse complement strand
GCGCCATCACTTGCGAAACTTGAATAACTAAAAAATCCGAGAACGCAAAACTTTGTCGGAAAATATTTCGCACAAGCCTGTGTCAGGACAGGGAAATGCAAAGAAGGGTTGCTAAAGGGTACTCAAGGGCGGGGTTGTTGACGGGATATGGTAAGGACGTTGTGGGTGTGATGGTCCACACGGCAGCGGTTGTCTGTGCGCAGGCCCACCAGCCAGACAACAATCCCCTCGGCATCGACCACCACCAGCTGGCGGCGCTTCTCGAAGAGCGTCATCTTGAGATCGGTCATCAGGTCGCTCAGCAGCTTACGTCCGCGCATTCCAAAGGGCTGCATACTGTCGCCAGGCTCCACACGGCGAACGGTCAGGGGGAAGGCCACCTTGTCAGCGTCGAGAGTGGCGCGGTGGGGCTCCTTAGACGGAAGGAAGTCGCTGCCAACTATCGTTTCCTTCAACGTGATTCGGGTGCCGTCCTCCATCACATACGTTCCTTCCTCAGGAATACGAAGCGGTTTCAGCGGTTTCAACGAGGACTCCACTATCAGCCTGTCGCGGTCCCTCAGGAGGTCGTAGCCCATAGAAGACGAGAACACCCTACCCGTCTCTGCCGTCAGAATCTGCTGTGCCTGAGTGCCGTTAAAACCATAGTTTTTGAGCCATTCAAATACAACATACTCACTTGAACCGTATTT
>DEWO01000013.1:0-10905 GCA_002363695.1 Prevotella sp. UBA3208 | reverse complement strand
CGTATTTGGACAACATACTAAGTTCAAGAATGTTACGGCTTTTAAACTCTTCATTTACGACATCGAGTACCGCCTGTGCTTCTGTCAGATGACTGGCAGTCTGCTGGATGCTTTCACAAACAGAGGGATTGAGTGTCTTCAGCAGGGGCATGAGTTGCAGGCGCACCCTGTTGCGCTGAACGTCAGCCTCCAGATTGGTGCTGTCAGTTACATAGGGTTGGTTTCGCTCGTGCAGGTACCGTTCGATATCCTCGCGCGAAAGGCAGAGCAAGGGACGCAGGATGTAGCCGTTGCGAGGCTGGATGCCCGTCAGCCCCCGAAGACCAGTGCCTCGAATCAGGTTCAAAAGCACCGTTTCCACCGAGTCGTCGCGGTGGTGAGCCACACAGACGCCAGCGGCATCAATGTCCCGACGGAGCTGCTCGAACCAGCGATAGCGCAACTCACGCGCAGCCATCTCTATACTGACCTTGTGCAGCTGGGCATACTCGTGGGTATCGAAATGTGCTCTGTGGAAGGGTATGTGCCGTTCTTCACACAAGGACTCGCAAAACGCCTCGTCCCTATCCGACTCCGCCCCTCGCAGGCGGAAGTTGCAGTGGGCCGCATGGACTCGGAACCCGTGTTCGTGCAACAGCAACAACAAAGCAACGCTATCTGCACCTCCGCTTAAAGCAACAATGTATAACTCGTTACTGTCAAGCAGTTTGTAGTTATCGATATACCTGCCAACCTTACTCCACATAGAGTACCAAGCCCTTTAGGTATTCGCCCTCCGGGTGATAGATGTTAATAGGATGGTCAGCAGGCTGATGCAGCTGATGGAGGATGCGCACCTTGCGCTTGGCCAAAGCTGCTGCCGTGAAGACAGCATTGCGGAAGTGGTCTTTGGTAACCACCTGCGAACAGGAGAACGTAAAGAGGATGCCGCCTTTCTCAATCTTCTCGAAAGCCTTCTGGTTCAGACGCGTGTAGCCCTTCAGTGCATTGTGCAATGCGCCACGATGCTTGGCAAACGCAGGCGGATCCAGGATAATCAGGTTGTAGTTGTCGCCTGCCCGTTCCAGAAACTTAAAGGCATCTTCACAAAAAGCCTTGTGGCGAGCATCGCCGGGGAAGTTCAGTTCCACATTCTGACGTGTCAGGTCTATCGCCTTCTCAGAGCTGTCCACGCTGTGCACCAACTCTGCCCCGCCTCGCATGGCGTAGAAGGAGAATCCACCCGTATAGCAGAACATATTCAACACACGCCTGCCACGTGCAAAACGCTCAAGCAGCGAACGGTTCTCGCGCTGGTCGACAAAGAAGCCCGTCTTCTGACCTTTCAACCAGTCTACACGGAACTTCAGACCGTTTTCGGTAGCGATATTATCATTGCTACCTCCCAACAGGAATCCGTTCATGTCGTCAGCCGCCATAAAGGGCAGCGTGGTCTCGCTCTTATAATAAATATGAGCGATACGACCCTGCATGACTGCTGCAAGCGATTTTGCTATCTGCTTGCGCGTCAAGTGCATACCAATGCTATGAGCCTGCATGACGGCAGTGTCGCCATAGACGTCGACTATCAGTCCCGGGAGATTGTCTCCTTCGCCGTGAACCAGTCGGTAGGTATTGTTCTCCGGATTGTCAGCCACACCGATGGCCTGCCTCATCTGAAGGGCCGACTGAAGGCGTGAAGTCCAGAACTCGTCATCAACGACAACATCCCTGAACGACAACACACGAACGGCGATAGAGCCTTGCTGATAGTGACCAACAGCAATGAAATCGCCTGAAATGGTGACCACTCGTACTATCTCGCCCTCTTCTATGCCGTCGTCCATAGACAGGATGGCACCAGAGAACACCCACGGATGAAAACGCCTGAGGCTCTCGTCCTTACCCTTGCGGAGTCGTATCTGCTTGTACATTTTCTGTGATTTTAATCAGTTCATAGTCGCCCGTCTTCTCCAGGCGCATCAGCTCTTCATAGAGCAGGATGCACGTCCAGGCATCGGTAGCAGCATAGCCCTTCTGCTTGTCGTTCAGGATGTCTGCTTCCCAGTTTGTCAGCTGCTCGCGCTTGGAGATGCGCTGTCCGAAGAAATTAGCATATAGCTTCTGAAGACTCATGTCCTCGACGCCGATTTCGCGTACATGGTCCTGCAAGTCAATGAAATAGCCACTCTGGAAGTCGCCCAGCTTGCGAAGCGAGTTGAGGTCGTCGCGAAGCGAAAGGCCAATCTTGGGCACCTTCGTGTCTTCCAACAGCCGTCTGATGGAGGGCGACAAGCCCAATAGGTTCAGTCGGAACAGGAAACACACCTCATGGCTCGACACCTGCAGAAGTGCCACAGAGTGCATGGCCCCCTTCTTGAACGACGGACGTGTCTCGGTGTCCACTCCTAATATCACTTGCGACATCAGATAGCTGACCGCTTTTTCAGCCTCGCGCTCTGTACACACGACGACAATGCGCCCGTCAAAAAGCACACGTGGCAACGAGCTTATCTTAGTCTTATCGAACTTGTTATAAATCGTTTTCTTCATTTGGCCTGCAAAGTTAATACAAAAAAACAAAAAATCAGCGGATTATTGATGAAATCTAAGTTTTTCTTTGTAATTTTGCACATTGTAATTTAAGAAAAGAGAAAAAAATGGCAAAGAAGAAATCCAGCAAGGCCTCACAGGAAAAGACAGCATCGTCGCTGAAAGAGGCCTTAGGCTTAGACAAGATATTCTACAACGAGCGTATCAATTTTGTGGTAGGCTTCTGCCTGTTGTTCATAGCCGGCTATCTGATATGGGCGTTTGCATCATTCTTCGTCACAGGCGAGGCAGACCAGAGCATCATTGAAACACCACGTGAGGGAGAACTGTTGAATCAGAACGGTGAGTTCCAGAACGCCTGTGGCTCATTGGGCGCGTACGTTTCGTGGTTCTTTATCAAACGTTGCTTCGGTTTGGCGTCATTTCTCGTCCCCACATTCCTGGTTCTGGTGTCTTTAAACATGATGCGAGCCTACAAGGTCAACCTGCTCAAGTGGTTCATGTGTCTGGCCATCATCATGGTATGGGCCTCCGTCACGATGGCCAAGTTCTTGGCTCCTTTCTTTGACAATGCCTGTTTTAGCCCAGGCGGCGACCACGGGCTGGCTGTCTGCCAGCAGATAGAGGGTCTCATTGGCACACCGGGCCTTACGGCTGTGCTGGCATTGACCGCCATTGCCTTCCTCGTGTATCTGAGCATGGAGACGGTCATCATACTGCGTAAGATATTCAACCCGCTGCACTACCTGAAGAAGATTCCTATGGAAATACATATCGGCAAGGGCGACAGCGAAGACAGCCCTTCTGCCAGTGAGGGTATTCAGACTTTGGAAGACCCGACCGTCTTTGACGATCCGCAGACGGAAACGGTGGAGTTTAAGATGGATGATGGCGAAACAACCATCAGCAACATGCCGACAGAAAGCGATGAACCCGTCAAGTCGCACGATGTAGCACCTCTCAATTCAGACGACGTGGAGATGACTGTAGACACTGGCGAGAAAGAAGAAGAAGCCGAAGGCAAGAATCTCGTTGGCGAATATGGTGACTTCTCAACCCCCTATGACCCCAAGCGCGATTTGGAGAACTACCACTACCCGACCCTCGACCTGCTGAAGAAGTACGAGTCAGACGGCAAGCCCTTTATTGATATGGACGAGCAGAACGCCAACAAGAACCGCATTGTGGACGTGCTGCGCAACTTTGGTGTCGAGATTTCCAGCATCAAGGCCACCGTCGGTCCTACCATTACGCTCTATGAGATTACGCCTGCTCCCGGTGTGCGCATCTCCAAGATCCGCAACCTGGAAGACGACATAGCCCTGAGTCTGTCAGCCCTTGGCATCCGTATCATTGCTCCTATACCCGGAAAGGGTACCATCGGTATTGAGGTGCCGAATGCCAAGCCTGCCATTGTCTCGATGGAATCGATATTAAACTCCAAGAAGTTCCAGGAGACGACGATGGACCTGCCCTGTGCACTCGGAAAGACTATTACCAACGAGGTATTCATGTTCGACCTGGCCAAGGCTCCCCACCTGCTCGTTGCAGGTGCTACCGGACAAGGTAAGTCTGTAGGTCTGAACGCTATCATCACCTCACTGCTCTATAAGAAGCATCCTGCAGAGCTAAAAATTGTGCTGGTAGACCCGAAGAAGGTGGAGTTCAGCATTTATGCCACCATTGAGAAGCACTTCCTGGCCAAGATTCCTGACGAGGAAGCCGATCCCATCATCACTGACGTGACCAAGGTGGTGCGTACGCTGAACTCGCTCTGCAAGGAGATGGACACCCGCTACGACCTGCTGAAGATGGCCCAGGCACGTAATATCAAGGAGTATAACAAGAAGTTCATCGACCGTCAGCTGAATCCTGAGCACGGACATAAGTATATGCCTTACATCGTCGTTGTCATTGATGAGTTCGGTGACCTGATTATGACGGCAGGCAAGGAGATTGAGTTGCCTATTGCACGTATTGCCCAGTTGGCCCGTGCCGTAGGTATCCACATGATTATCGCCACCCAGCGTCCTACCACCAATATTATTACGGGTACCATCAAGGCCAACTTCCCAAGCCGTATCGCCTTCCGCGTAGGTGCCATGATTGACTCGCGCACCATTCTGGACCGCCCGGGTGCACAGCAGCTGATAGGCCGAGGCGATATGCTCTACCTGAACGGCGGCGAGCCCGTACGTGTGCAGTGTGCCTTTGTCGACACGCCCGAGGTGGAGCGAATCAATCAGTTCATTTCGCAACAGCAGGGCTATCTCAGCGCCTTCGAACTGCCTGAGCCTGACACTGATGATGGCGAGGGTGGTGAGAGTCGCGACGTGGACATGCAGCACTTGGATCCGATGTTCGAGGATGCAGCCCGACTGATAGTCCGCGAGCAGAGCGGTTCAACCTCACTGATTCAGCGAAAGTTTGCCATCGGCTATAACCGTGCCGGCCGTCTGATGGACCAATTGGAGAAGGCAGGCATCGTGGGACAGGCTCACGGCTCGAAGCCCCGCGAAGTATTAATCATGGACGAAATGAGTCTCGAAAATCTATTATCACAATGGAGAGGATAAAAATCACTTTAGTGCTGCTGCTTCTGGCAGTGGCATCATACGGCCAAACGGCCAAGCAAGTACTGGACAAGGCTGCAGCAGCAGTCACCAACAAGTCGGGTGTGACAGCCAACTTCACGCTGAAAGGCGGACAGATGAACGACAAGGGAACGATTAGCATTAAGGGCAAGAAGTTTCATGCCACCACTCCTGATGCCATCATCTGGTTTGACGGCAAGACACAGTGGACATATGTCAAGAAGAACGACGAGGTGAATGTGTCTAATCCCAACGAGTCGCAGCTACAGGCCCTGAACCCTTATAATTTTATATATATGTATAAGAAGGGCTATACATACACGATGACCAAGAAGTCGAACGGCTATGAGGTCCACCTGACGGCAACGGACAAGAAGCGTTCCGTGCAGGAGATGTATATCACTGTCAACCAGAGAACCTATATTCCATCACAGATACGTGTCAAGCACTCGAAGGGATGGAATACCATAGAGGTGAGCAACTTCAAGAAAGCGAACCTGTCTGACGGCATCTTCCGTTTTAACTCAAAGGATTTCCCCAAGGCGGAGGTCATTGACCTTCGGTAGTTGAAAGTTATGAATAAGATACAACTGTTCTTCCTGCTGCGCAAGAACACCAAACTGAGTGAGAAGCGCAACCCGATGTTCGAGGCCAACCAGTATGGCAAGTTCTTTGGCTACCTGATGGTGGGCATCTTTGCCATCGAGTTTATCGCCCTGGGCACCTTCTTCGGATGGCTGGCGGCTACCGAAGCCGACGAGCCCAACATGATATTCTACATCGTCCCCTTCCTGCTCATCCTTGACTTTGGTATGCGCTTTATGACCCAGCAGACACCGCTGATGCTGGTCAAGCCCTACCTGCTGACACCCATCAGCAAGTATGCAGCCATTGACTGCTTCCTTGTCAACCAGATTCTCGACTTGGGCAATCTGGTATGGATGACGCTCTTTCTGCCCTACGTGTTCATCGTGTGGTGCGGAGGCATCACCACTTGGGCGGCTCTGGGAATGCTGTTCCTGCTGCACCTCATGGTGGTGGTCAACAGCCAGTGGTATCTGCTGGTGCGCACACTGGTCAACCAGAGCATCTGGTGGTGGGCACTGCCGGCACTCTTCTACGGAGCACTGATACTACCGCTGCTATTCCTGCCGGACGAGACGACAGACCGGCTCTTCGACAGCGTGGCCGATGTGATGAAGACGCATGGCTCGCTATGGTGGCTGTTCCTGACTTACGCTGGGCTCTTTCTGGTCCTCTTTCTCGTCAACCGCCGCTTGCAGATGCGGCTGATCTACGATGAAATCAGCAAGCACGAGAAGACCAACCTGAAGCACGTCTCAGAGTTCTCGGCCCTGAACCGCTTCGGCCAGATAGGTGAATACCTGAAGCTGGAGATTAAGAGCACCATGCGCAACAAGGCCATCCGTGCGCGATTCATACAAGGCATCTGTTTCATCACCTTCTTCTCGCTGATGATAGCGTTCACCGATGTGTATAGCAGTTCGTTTGAACGCAACTTCTGGTGCCTCTATGCCTTCATCTTCTTCGGAGCCGTCAACCTGACCAAAGTCATGTGTCCTGAGGGAAACTATATCGACCTGCTGATGGTTTACGAGGAGAACATCCTCACGCTCTTGCGCGCCAAGTACTACTTCTACTGCACCATACTGATATTGCCCCTCGTGTTTACGCTCATACCCGTCGTCACGGGGAAATTCTCGCTGCTGATGGTGCTCGCTTACCTCTTTACCGCTACGGGGCCCGTCTATCTGCTGCTGTTCCAGATGGCAGTCTACAACAAGACCACCCTACCCCTGAACGACAAGATAACAGGCAAGAACCAGATGGAAAACAAGTGGCAGTCGATAGCCTCGATAGTAGCCATGTTTGCACCTGTCGCCCTCGTCTTCATCCTGCAAGCCGTCTTCAGCGATGACGTAGCCTATCTGCTGTTGCTGCTGTCAGGGGCAGCCGTCACGTTGTCCGAGCCGCTGTGGATGCGCAATATCTACCGCCGCATGATGCAGCGCCGCTACGACAACCTGGAAGGCTTCCACAGTACAAGATAAAAATTGAAAGATTGAGATTATGTATTTCACCGGAATTATCATTGCCGTCTGCACGTTTCTGACGATTGGGATATGGCACCCTATTGTCATTAAGACTGAATACCACTGGGGCACACGCCCTTGGATAGCCTATCTGATTATAGGTATTGCCTGCCTTGTTGGCGCTCTCTTCATCGAGAACGCCATTGTGTCCTCTGTTGTGGGCGTCTTCGGAGCCTCTGCACTCTGGGGCATCGGCGAGTTGTTCTCACAGAAGAAGCGCGTCCAGAAAGGCTGGTTCCCCATGAACCCCAAGCGCCGCAACGAGTATCCACCCATTGACAAGAACGAGACCCTCTGCCCTGTCCATCATGGCAAGAGCATCTATGCAATAGAAGATGAAGACGCTGCTGATACAAGTCGGTAAGACTGTCAACAAACATTTTATTGCAGGCATTAGTGACTACGTGGAACGCATCAATCACTATATGCCGTTCGACGTTGTCACCATTCCGGAACTGAAGAATACCAAGAACCTGAGCGAGGAGCAGCAGAAGCAAGCTGAGGGAGAGCTGATACTACGTCAGCTACAGCCTTCAGACACTATTGTCCTGCTCGACGAACACGGACGCGAGTATCGCAGCATCGAGTTTGCCAGCTGGCTGGAACAGAAGCGCAACACTGCTCGCCGGCTGGTCTTCGTCATTGGTGGCCCTTATGGCTTCGCTCCGTCTGTCTATCAACGTGCCAACGAGCAACTGTCGCTCTCGAAAATGACTTTCTCACATCAAATGATAAGGCTCACCTTCGCGGAACAGGTTTATCGTGCCTGTACCATCATCAAAGGCGAGCCCTATCACCACGAATGATTTCCCTGACTATTTATTTGGCGCGGAAAGCTTCGGCTTGCGAACGGATAAGTTCTTCGTCGTCGAAGTAGTTAATCTGCATGGCCCGACGCACCTCGTCCATCGTCTGGGCAGCAGTCTCGCGAGCCTTCTCCGTACCCTTGCGCAGAATGTTGTAGATTTCAGGAATGTCCTGCTCGAACTCATGACGACGCTGGCGCATGGGCTCCAGGAACTCGTTCAGAATCTGGTTGAGCAGCTTCTTGCACTTCATGTCGCCCAAGCCACCACGCTGGTAGTGCTCCTTCAGCTCGTCCAGATTCTGGTATTCTGGCAGATACTGGGCAAAGTGCTCGTCACGCGAGAAAGCGTCCAGATAGGTGAATACGGCATTGCCCTCAACGTGACCAGGGTCGTTCAGATTGACGTGCTCAGGATCGGTATACATCGAGCGGACCTTCTGCCAAACGGTATCGGCATCGTCAGACAGATAGATGCAGTTGCCCAGCGACTTAGACATCTTCTCCTTGCCGTCCGTACCAGGCAGACGACGGGCTGTTGCATTCTCTGGCAGCATGATGTTCGGCTCTACCAAGACGGGCGCATAAATCTGATTGAAGCGGCGAACGAGTTCGCGAGTCACCTCCAACATTGGTTCCTGGTCTTCACCGGCAGGAACGGTAGTAGCCTTGAACAGCGTGATGTCGGCAGCCTGCGAGACAGGATAACAGAAGAAGCCCAATGGAATGCTCTCGCCCTCGAAGCCACGCATCTTGACCTCAGTCTTCACCGTCGGGTTGCGCTGTACGCGAGAAACGGAGACGAGGTTCATCAGATAAGTGGTCAACTCGGCCAGCTCAGGAATCTGGCTCTGGATGAAGAGCGTACACTTCTCAGGATCCAGTCCTGCTGAGAGGTAGTCGAGGGCCACGTTGACAATGCTCTGGCGGATCTTCTCCGGATTGTCGGCATTATCCGTCAAAGCCTGTACGTCGGCCATAAACACAAACATCTTGTCGTAGTCGCCAGCATTCTGCAACTCCACACGGCGACGCAGCGAACCCACATAGTGTCCCAAGTGGAGCTTGCCCGTAGGACGGTCGCCTGTCAGTATGATTTTTCCCATATTTTAGCTTGATATTATTATTTCTCTTACAAATCGCGTGCAAAGGTACGAAATAATTCCTATTACACAAAGAGAACTTTTCTTTTTGTATTAAAAATAAGTTTTTTTACCTCCCTGCGAATTTTCTATCTCCAACTTGGGTACACATATTCCCAACTTGGGTACATATGTTCCCAACTTAGAAACATAAAATACCCCTCGAACAAAAAACAAAAACATCAGCATCCGGTAAGATAAACGCACAAATGTGTTTGCAAAAGTGCGCAATTGGCGTTGTGCACACTTTTGCAAACCGTTTTTCTTGCTTATCACACAAATAATTCGTACCTTTGCGATAGAAAAAACGAAAACCAAGTAAATCGACGTTATGGTATTGACTGACCGCGAGCTGTTCCTGCTCATCATCTGCACCGTGTTCTACATCACCTTATTTATATTGGTGTTGCAGTGGAACCGTCGCAAGCTGCAACTGCTGCAGAGCCGACTGGACAACATCCACGCCATGCAGAAGATGGCCGTCATGGAACAAAAGGCAAACACGAAAGACGTGAACGACATCTTCTCGTCCGACATCTACCAGCGCATCAGACAATATCTGGCCGACGGAAAAAGTATGCCAGAAGCGGAATGGGCAGAACTGACGGAGGTGGTGAACGCCACCTACTCGGGATTTACCGACAAGCTGTACAGCCTCTACCGCATGAGCGAACAGGACTATCACGTCAGCCTGCTTATCAAGATTCGCCTGCAGCCCAAGGACATTGCCACGCTGACGACACACTCCAAGGAGAGCGTAGCCTCGACTCGCAGCCGCCTCTATCAGAAAGTGTTCGGCAAGAAGGGGTCTACAAAAGACTGGGACGATTTCATTCTCTCGATATAGTTATTTAATAATGTATAGCTTATGATTGAATATTTTTTAGCAAACATGTGGCAGGTATGGGCCATCGTGGCTGTGCTCTGCCTGATTTTAGAGCTGTCGTCAGGTGATTTCTTCATCATCTGCTTCTCTATCGGAGCCGTCTTTGGCGTCATTGGCGCTGCTGTAGGGCTGAACATCTACTGGCAGATTGCCGTCTTTGCACTGTTCTCGCTGCTCAGCGTACTCTTTGTGCGGCCCATAGCCCTGCGCTACCTGCACAAGAACGAACCCAACAAGCCCTCGAATGCCGATGCACTGTTAGGCCGTACGGGGCGCGTAACGGAAGCCATCAAGCCTGGGGGAAAAGGCTATGTCCAGATAGACGGCGACCTATGGCGCGCTGTCAGCACAGAGGACATCCCCACTGGCACTACCGTCCGCGTCGTTGGGCGCGAGAGTACCATCATTACCGTTGAAACACTGTGAAACATTATACTTTAATTATTAAACATTTATTGACATTATGAGTTATGTACTAATTGTTATCGTCGTCTTGGTCGTTGTCTTTGCCAAGATGGCCCTGGTGATTATCCCACAGTCCGAAACCCGCATCATTGAGCGTCTGGGACGCTACTATGCCACCCTGAAGCCCGGTATCAACATCATCATCCCCTTCATTGACCGTTCCAAGGAGATTGTGGTGCTGACTCGTGGACGCTATGCCTACTCAAGCAGTATTGACCTGCGCGAACAGGTGTACGACTTCCCCTCGCAGAACGTGATTACCAAGGACAACATCCAGATGGAAATCAACGCCCTGCTCTACTTCCAGATTGTAGACCCTTTCAAGGCTGTCTACGAAATCTCCAACCTGCCCAACGCCATCGAGAAG
>DEWO01000052.1:7969-8090 GCA_002363695.1 Prevotella sp. UBA3208 | reverse complement strand
TCGTACAGCCCGGCACCGAGCTGGATTGGTTCCCCAAGTGGAAGGAGACCCGCATGAAGTGGCACCTGGCCCTGGGCTTCGGCGCCGAGAACTATCGCTTCCACGACCACGACAAGCTGGC
>DEWO01000052.1:0-7890 GCA_002363695.1 Prevotella sp. UBA3208 | reverse complement strand
AACGCCGCTACCGACATCGAGTTCAAGATGCCGTTTGGCTTCAAGGAGGTTGAGGGCATCCACTCGCGTACCAACTTCGACCTGTCGCAGCACGAGAAATACTCGGGCAAGAGCATCAAGTACTTCGATCCCCAGACCAACGAGAGCTATACCCCGTACGTCATTGAGACCTCTATCGGTGTCGACCGTATGTTCCTTTCTATCATGTGTCACGCCTTCGAGGAGGAGAAACTGGAGAACGGCGAGACACGTACCGTACTCAAGTTGCCCGCAGCCTTGGCACCCGTTAAGTGTGCCGTGATGCCCCTGGTCAAGAAGGACGGACTGCCCGAGAAGGCCCGCGAAATTATCGACCAGCTGAAGTTCCACTTCAACTGCCAGTACGACGAGAAGGACTCTATCGGCAAGCGCTACCGTCGTCAGGACGCCATCGGTACGCCCTACTGCGTCACCGTTGACCACGATACACTGAATGACAACTGTGTGACGCTGCGCTTCCGCGACACCATGGAGCAGGAGCGTGTGCCCATCAGCGAGCTCAACGGCATCATCGAAGACAAAGTAAGCATTGCAAGCCTCTTAAAGAAACTGCAGTAGAGAAATGAATATCAAGCATTACCTTTTCATCGGTCTCTCAGTGCTCGGCCTCGTGTCGTGCACTGAGGAAGACGATGAGGCATTCGACGAGGGTAAGTGGCGGGCAGATAACGAAGCCTACTTCGAACAGGCCTATCTGGCTCATCCGGAGAAGTCGGAGTCGGCGTTTATCCTGCCCAGCTGGACCCAGCCGGCCAGCTTGCCCCTCAGCGAAATTGCTCATACCAAGAGTATCCTGGTTGACGTCGTGAAGGATGGCTCGGGTGTTCAAAGTCCATACTATACGGACACGGTCCTGGTACACTACGTCGGGCACCTGATACCCACTGTCGACTA
Organism: Prevotella sp. UBA3208; assembly: GCA_002363695.1. The sequence goes on along the minus strand of DEWO01000052.1, from coordinate 6,957 downwards.
TCCCGACGGCTACGAGTTTGACAGAAGCTATCTGTCAGTCTACGACCCTGATGTCGACGTACCCTACAAAGTCGCCGTCAGCGGCCTTGTCGAAGGCTTCAGCACTGCCTTGCAGCACATGAATCGTGGCGACGATTGGGTTGTCACCGTTCCCTATCAGTTGGGCTACGGAACGGCTGGGTCGGGATCTGTTATCATACCAGGCTACAGTACACTGATATTCCAAATCAGACTGGTAGACTTTTGGACAAAGAAAAGGGGTGACCGCAAAGATTAGTCACCCTTTTTCTTTTTTTCCCTTTTCTCCCCTTGCTTAGTTTTTCTTTTCCGCTTCCATGTCCTTGCGCGACTTGGACTTGGTCACCAGCCATACACCACTGAACACCAGCACCACGGCCAGTGCGTGCGTAGGCTTCAGCACGCCGATGCCCATCAGCAGCGAGGCAGCCACCGAGACGATGGGCTGCACGTAGTTATACACCGATACGACGGTGGGGCGCAGCGTGCGCTGGCCTATCATGGTCAGGATGTATCCGAGGAACGTGCCCACGCACACGACATAAGCCACCTCCCACCACGTCTTGACGGGAATGGGCTGTGCTACGACCTCGCTGACGTGACTGAACGTGAACGGCAGCAATATCAGCGTAGCCCACGAGAACATATACTTGTTGATGGTGAACACGTTGTAGCGGCGAATCAGCGGATTGAACAGCGACAGGTACAGCGCAAACGAGAACTGCGCAAACAGACACAGCACGTCGCCACGGATGTCGCCCACCTTGTCGCTGGCGTGAGCCGCCGACGTCAGTATCAGAATCAGCGCACCCGAACAGCCCATCAGCACACCCAGTGCCTTCTTGCCCGTGATGGGCTCTTTCAGGATGAGCGCGGCCAGCAACATGGCGAAGATAGGCATTGACGTGGTCACGATACTGGCATTGATGGGTGACGTCATGCTCAGCCCCAGCGTGTAGCAGCACTGGTTGCACACCAGTCCGAAGATGGCAGCCCCGATGAACATCAGCTTGTCCCTCGTCGGCACCGTCTCCTTCTTCGCAAACAGCGACGCTATCAGGAACAGCGCACAGGCTCCGACCACCCGGAAGGTCACCATCGTGATGCCGTCAAACCCGTGCGTCATGGCGTCCTTGCCGACGGGAGCCATCAGTCCCCAGCCTGCACAGGCTCCGAACATGCTCAGATGCGCTATCAGCGCTTTGTTGTCTCTCATCTTTTTTGTATGCGATTTTTTTGTTAATATCCAGTTGCCTGTTAAAAAAACACAAAGTGACCGGGATTACCCGGCCACTTTGCTCCTCTCTCTCTCGGTCGGGATGAGGCGACTCGAACGCCCGACCCCTACGTCCCGAACGTAGTGCGCTACCAACTGCGCTACATCCCGATTTCCGCTATTGTGGCACACCACAATCGCAGGTGGTTTTCGTAAACCGGGTGCAAAGGTACGCTTATTTTTTGAATTACGTGCACTTTTGGAGAAAAAAATTTGTGATTGTGCTGAAAAAGAGTTATCTTTGCAACCAAATTACTAACGGAATGAGTCGATTATTTTGCGCGTTACTGCTTTTATTGTTAGCTTGGGAGTGCTGTGCCCAAGATGTTATTGTCGTTAAGAAAGGCGATGTCCAGAGTCTTTTGGAAGCTATCAAGACCGCCAGTAACCGTAATCGTGACAGGGATTCGGAGCGAATCTTCATTCTTATACCCGACGGCTATTATGACCTTGGCGAGAAGACGTTGACCCGGGTGGCGGGAAACAATATCGCACTGGTAGGGCAGAGCATGGAAGGCACCATCATTCGCAATGCTCCCAGCACCAAGATTGAGAGCATCAGCAAGACGGCTGTGCTACAGAACCGTGGAAAAGGCAACTACTATCAGGACCTGACGCTGCGCAACGACCTCGACTACTACCACGTCGAGCCCGACGGACGCGCCGTGTGTCTGCAGGACAAGGGCGACCGGACCATTTGCAACCGTGTGCGTATGTTATCCTATCAGGATACGTACTATTCGGACTACGAGAAATGTCACAACTACTTTCAGGACTCTGAAATTCATGGCACCATCGACTTCATCTGCGGAGCCGGTGACGTGTGGTTCGAGCACTGTCTGCTTGTCACGGAGAAGCGTCGCCGCGACGGGTCGGGGGTGAACATCATCATGGCTCCCCGGACGTCGGAGACCAAGTGGGGCTATGTGTTCAACCGCTGTACTATCGTCAATGACGAGTCTGCGTTCTACTACGGTCGCGGTTGGCACACCAATCCGCGCTGCGTATGGCTCTATACCACACTGATGACTCCTGAGAAACTGATGCCAACCCGTTTCGACCCTGAGGGCATGAAGATATCAAGCAACTATTTCAAGGAATATGGCACCATGGATGCCCGTGGTCGCGACATCACCCCCAAAACCAATGTGGTGCGGTTTACCTTGCGCGACCACACGCAGCCCTTCACGGCCGAGACGGTCATGACGCGTGACGAGTTGAAGCAGTACACCCTAAAGAACGTCTTTGGCTGGTGGCAGCCTAAGAAAGAACTGAAACGGCTGGAACGGCAAAGCAGGAAATTGAAGAAACGCTATAAACTGAATTGACATGAAACGCTACCTACTCCTCCTTTTGTGTTGCGCCGTGGCCCTGCTCAACAGCCGCGCCCAGCAAGTCCTCGTCGTCGAGAAGGGCAACACCCAGAGCCTGCTCAACGCTATCAGCAAGGCCAACGAACTCAATGCCAGCCAGGACGCCCCACAACTCTACATCCTCATCCCCGACGGCCTCTACGACCTCGGCGAGCGCGTCCTCACCCGACTCACCGGCCATCACGTTGCTCTCGTCGGACAGAGCATGACGGGCACCGTCATCCAGAACAAGCCCGACATCAAGAACGAAGGACTCAGCAAGACCGCCGTCATCCAGAACCGAGGCCAGAACAACTACTTTCAGGACCTCACCCTGAAGAACGCTCTCGACTACTATGCTGCCGGCTCAGCCGGACGTGCCGCCACCCTGCACGACAAGGGCACCCGCACCATCTGCAACCGCGTGCGGCTGCTGTCCTACCAGGACACCTACTATTCCGACAACGACCAGTGCCAACTTTACTTCCAGGACTCCGAGATTCACGGCACCGTCGACTTTATCTGCGGCGATGGCGACGTATGGTTCGAGCGTTGCCTTCTGGTCACCGAGAAGCGCACCCTTGACGGCAGCGGGCGCAATGTCATCACCGCCCCCAAGACCTCTAAGACCCCTTGGGGCTACATCTTCAACCACTGCACCGTCCAGAACATCGTCTCCAACTTCGAGTACGCCCGAGGCTGGAGTGGCACCCCACATAGCATCTGGCTCCATACCACCCTGCTCACCCCCGAGAAGCTCAACCCCACACGCTTCGACAGCCACGGTATGCGCACCGTCCAGAACGACTTCAAGGAGTATGGCACCATCGACGCTCAGGGCCGCGACATTACCCCTCGCAGCAATGTCGTCACCTTCACCCTCAAGGACGAGAAGAACCCCGTAGAGACCATTCTCACTGACGACGAAGCCAAGCGTTACACCATCAAGCGCGTCTTCCCCGGCTGGAATCCCCAGAAGGTCATCAGGCAGACAGAAAAGAAAGCCAGAAAACTAATGAAGCGCCTCCAGTAAGAGACGCTTCAAAAATTTTCGAAAAAATTGGGAAAACTCAAATAAATTTGGCTTTTCTCTCGACTTTTCGTAACTCTAAACTAAAACAAAGACAAACATGAAAAGACTACTGACACTTTTGATGGCCTTGGCGATTTTAATCGTGACGGCTCAGGCACAACGCGGACGAGGGGGCAGGAACCTGCCTACTCACGAGAAGGAGGACTTTTACAAGACGGAAGAGGCTCAACGCATAGGTGACCAGGTGCTGCTCTATCAGCGTGTGACGGGCGGTTGGCCCAAGAACATCAACATGTCGCGGCCGTTGACTGACGAGGAACGGGCTCAGGTGTTGCGTGACAAGGAACGCCGTGACGACTCTACGACGGACAATGGTGCAACGAATATGCAGATGCTCTATCTGGCAAGACTCTATCAGGCTACGAAGGTGGAGCGCTACAAGGAGGGATTCCGGAAAGCGGTTGCGTACCTGCTGAGCGGACAGTACGAGAATGGCGGCTGGCCCCAGTTCTGGCCAGAGATGCATGGCTACCAGACTCACATCACGTACAACGACGATGCGATGGTGAACACGATGAACCTGTTGCGTGCTGTGGCTCAGCAGAAGGCACCCTATCAGGGATTGGCAGATGAGGCTCTGCGCCAGCGTTGTATGAAGTCGTTTGACAAGGGCGTGGAGTGCATACTGAGAACCCAGATGCGCAACAAGGAAGGACAGCTGATGGTGTGGTGCCAGCAGCACTATCGTGACACCTATGAGCCTGCTCCTGCACGTGCATACGAATTGCCGTCGTACTGCTCGATGGAGAGTGCCAGCATTACGAAGTTGCTGATGTCGCTGCCTAACCCTGACGAGCGGGTGAAGAAGGCTGTCCACGCGGCTATGGCGTGGTTTGACAAGTATAAGTTGACGGGACTTCGTGTCCAACGCCACGGCCCTTGGGCCAGCATGGACGGCGATACCAAGCTGGTGGAAGACGCCAATGGCGAACCCATCTGGGGACGCTACTACGACCTGAAGTACTGCGAGCCATACGTCTGCGACCGTGACGGGCTGCCTCGCCGCAGGTTGGAGGACATCGGTCACGAGCGCCGCAACGGCTATGCGTGGTTTGGCAGCCGTCCTGCCGAGCTGTATTCTGTCTACGACAAATGGGCTGACCAGTATGACCCTCAGCACAAGGTGACAGTCAGTTTGGCGACCAAGGGTGCGAACGAGAACGGCCTCATTGACCTGTTCCGTCAGCCTCAGAAGGACCTGAACGACTTTGACGTCGTGGTGAATGCTGGTGAAAGTATCCAGGCAGCTATCGAAAAGGCACCTCTGAAACCCACCAAGCCCTTCAAGATATTCATTCGCAAGGGGCTCTATCAGCAGAAGGTCATCATTGACCGTCCCCACATCGTGCTGGTGGGCGAACAGCGTGACAGCACGTGTATTGTGCTGGCTGAGACGGAGGACACCCGTACCATCAAGGAGTACCACGGACAACCCGTACACCACGGCGTGGTGGTGTTGCAGGAAGGTGCTGACGACTGTGTCATCAGCGGGCTGACCGTCTATAACAACTATGGCACCGTAGTGGAGCCTGGGAACACGAAGCACCAGATGGCCGTCTACGGGCGTGCTACACGCACCATCGTCATCAACAGCAATATCTGGGCCGATGGTAACGACGCCCTGTCACTGTGGGCCCGCGAGGGGGGAATGTACTACCATGCAGACCTCTATCTGCGTTGCCCGGGTGTGGACTTCCTGTGTCCGCGAGGCTGGTGCTATGCCACCCGTTGCCGGCTGTATGGTGACGGTCGGGCACTCATCTGGCACGACGGCCGCGGCAATGCCGATCAGAAGTTGGTAATCACCAACTCGCAGTTCGACGCCAAGCGTCCCACACCGTTGGGCAGATACCATCACGACTCACAGTTCTACATCGTGAACTGCAAGCTGTCGGAGAACATTCTCGACCAAAACATCGAACACGCCTACAAGGGCCGTACCGCCGAGGAGATGGCCAGGGAAGGCAAGGTGCTTGACCCGTGTCCGTTGGGACAGCGTACCTACTATTACGGCAATCGGCGTGACGGTGGGCACAGCGGCTGGCTGAAAGATAATCTGAAGACGGCACCCGGAAGTCCTGAGTTCCACATGATTACCGCCTCGTGGACGTTTGACGGGAAATGGGATCCGGAGCAGCACATCCGTGAACTATGGAATGTGCTGGCATATTGAAAAAATAATTGCAGAATCGTTTGGCTTTTCGCTCGAATTGTACTATCTTTGCACCAAAAATAGGAGAGTATGGCACTGAACTTAGACAAGAACTTGAAGCGCTATTATAGTATCCGCGAGGTGGCAGAGATGTTTGGGCTCAACGAGAGTACGCTACGTTACTGGGAGCAGGAGTTCCCCTATCTGAAGCCGAAAACGAGCGGGCCGGCTAAGATACGCCAGTATCAGGAGAAGGATATTGAGCAGATAAAGCTGATACACAACTTGGTGAAGGTTCGCGGCTTTAAGTTGGCAGCTGCCAAGAAGATTATCAACAGCAATCGCGACGGTGCCGACCGAAAGGCAGAGGTGCTGACAAGGCTGATAGACATACGTGCCGACTTGCAAGCACTGAAAAAACAAATGGACTACCTCGTGTAGCCCATTTGCTTTTTATATCATACCTTCCTCTTTATTTCATCATCTCACGGACGGCAGCCTCCAGTTGCGGGTCGCGTCCGTTGATGTAGTCTTCTGGGCTATTGTAAACCTCGATGTCGGGCCACAGTTCCTGATTTTCCATATACTGTCCCTTCATGTCCTTCTTGCCCACCTGGGGAATACCAAATACCAGGGTCGGGTCCATCAGCGTCTCCCACCAAACTGAGGTGGCAGTACCGGCCACAGGGCTGCCTATGAGTTTGCCGATGCCGAGTTCGCGATAAACCCACGGGAAACCGCTGCCGTTGGAGTAGCAGTCTTCGTTCATCAGCACACACGACTTACCTACCCATTTGTTCAGCGGGTCACGACCCACGTACTGTTCGCGTGGGACGAAGTTGTGGTACAGCCGTCCGCTGAGCAGGGTACACAGGTCGTCGTGCAGCCAGCCACCACCGTTATAGCGCTCGTCGACGATGACTGCCTTGCGGTTGCGGTTCTTCTCGTTCAGCATCTCGCTGTAGACTTCGCGGAAGCCGGCACTGTTCATAGACTTGATGTGGACGTAAGCCACCTGACTGCCAGATAGGCTGTCTACCAGTTGGCGGTTACGGTCTACCCAGCG
>DEWO01000040.1:5915-6085 GCA_002363695.1 Prevotella sp. UBA3208 | reverse complement strand
ACAAGTATTTTCATAAATGCTCAAATAGTTGTGAATGAAACAGCTCATTATTTTGGGCACAAAGTTACCGTTTTTTTCTGAGACACCAGAAGAAAGTGTATTAAATTGTTATGACAATGTTCCAAAAACACCGGGGACGGGTTCTCTCTTCGAGAGTGTGGCGTTGCAAT
>DEWO01000040.1:0-5864 GCA_002363695.1 Prevotella sp. UBA3208 | reverse complement strand
TTGCAATCTCTCTTTGAGAGTGTGGTGTTGCAATCCTGTTTCGTTGTTTGCGCAGGTGCGCCATCACTTGCGAAACTTTAGTTAGATAATTATACCATGTGAAACAGGAAAAGCATTCCGAAACCTTTCGGAGGTCCTTTCTTAAAAAATAGCGTTCGGATAGAGTTTGGACTGGCCAACTGAGCGAAAGAGAGGGGACTGCTGCCCCCTCTCTTTCGCTATTTGAATTTCAGTCCCATGTTGTAGAGAATGAAACTGTAGATGTCGGCCTGCTCCTCCAGGATTTTTGTCAGGGGCTTGCCCCCGCCGTGGCCGGCCTTGGTGTCAATGCGGATGAGCACGGGGTTGGGGCCTTGGTGGCACTCTTGCAGCGTGGCTGCAAACTTGAACGAGTGGGCGGGCACTACCCGGTCGTCGTGGTCGGCTGTGGTGACGAGGGTGGCAGGGTAGGAGGTGCCAGGCTTGAGGTTGTGGAGTGGGGAGTAGGCACGCAGATACTCAAACATCTCCTTGGAGTCCTCGCTGGTGCCATAGTCTGAGGCCCAGTTCCAGCCGATGGTGAACTTGTGGTAGCGCAGCATGTCCATGACGCCCACCTGTGGGATGGCTACACGGAAGAGGGCAGGACGCTGTGTCATACAGGCGCCGACGAGCAGTCCTCCGTTGGAGCCTCCCACAATGGCCAGCAGGTCCTTGGTGGTATAGCCTTCGCTGATGAGGTGTTCGGCAGCCCCGATGAAGTCGTCGAAGACGTTCTGCTTCTGCATCTTGGTTCCTGCCTGATGCCACGCTTCGCCATACTCGCTGCCACCCCGGAGAGTGACCTGTGCGTAGATGCCGCCCAGTTCGAGGAACGGGATGCGATTGCTGGAGAAACTGGGGCCCAGTGCGATGTTGAAGCCTCCGTAGCCATAGAGGTAGACGGGGTTCTTGCCATTGCGCTTCAGTCCCTTCTTATAGGTCAGGAACATGGGGATGCGCGTGCCGTCCTTGCTCTGGAAGAACACTTGCTCGGTGGTGTAGTCGCTCATGCGGAATGCCACCTTTGGCGCACTGTAGAGCGTGCTTTGGCCGGCATCCATGTCGTACTGGTAGATGGTGCCTGGCTGGGTGAACGAGGTGAAGGTGTAGAAGCACTCCTTCTCCTTCTTCTCGCCAGCGAAGCCGACACTGCCCACGGACGGCAGCTTCACCTCGTGGCGCAACTGTCCCTGCATGGTGTAGACGTAGGCATGGTTGGAGGCATCCTGATTGAAGGTGACAACGAACTGGTGGTTGATGCAGCTGACATCCTCCATCATGTATGGCTGCTCGCCGATCACCTCGCGCCAGTCGTTGATGCCAGGGTTGTGGATGTCGGCTACCATGAGGCGTCCCTTGGGGGCTTTATGGTTGGTATAGAGGTATATCTGGTCGCCCTCAGTCTCTACGGGCTGATACTGCAACTCCATGTCTGACGTCATCTGTACGAACTGGCTGTCCTTCTTGCGCAGGTCGCGCACGAAGAGGTTGTTGCCTGCTCCGGCTCCGCTCTCATAGAGGAACATCACCGTCTCTTCGTCGTTGACGGTGACCCCATAGAAACGTTTGGGGTAGGCCGGGTTCTGGTAGAACAGCACATCCTCCGACTGGGGTGTGCCCATCCGGTGATAGTATATCTTGTGTCCGGCATTGACGTTCGAGAACTCCTTGCCCTTCACGGGGGCATCGTAGGCCGAATAGTAGAATCCGTCGCCCTGCCAGGCTGCTCCTGAGAACTTGGCCCACTCAATGTGGTCGTTGGTCAGCTGGCCCGTCTTTAGGTCGATGACGTAGAACTCCTGCCAGTCAGAACCTGAACGCGAGACGGCATAGGCTGCCCAGCGCCCGTTGTGCGAGAAGTAAATGCCTTTCAGTGCCACTGTGCCGTCGGTACTCAGCGTGTTGGGATCGAGGAATACGCGTGGTTCTCCGCCCAACTGGTCCATTACGTAGCACACGCTCTGGTTCTGCAGGCCATTGTTCTTGTAGAAGTACCACTTATCGTTGTGCTTGCGAGGTGCAGACACTTTCTCGTAGTTGGCCACTTCGGTCAGTCGCTTCAACAGCTTCCCACGGAAGGGTATCTTACTCAGGTAGGCGTTGGTGACCTTGTTCTCGGCTGCCACCCAGGCGGCGGTCTGTGCGCTGGTGTCGTTCTCCAGCCAGCGATAGGGGTCGCTGACCTTGGTGCCGAAATAGGTGTCTACTGTGCCGTCTTTGGCGGCTTGGGGATATTGCAGTGTCTGGGCTGCAGCCATTGTGGCAGTCAATGTTGCCATAGTCATCAAAAGGGTTCGTTTCATACCTAATTATGCTTTGTTCGAGACAAAGGTACAAATTTTTATAAACTCTAAGCATAAAACTCTAAACTTTTTTGTACCTTTGCAGCCAACTTATAACATATATTAATGGATAACATCAAGCGAATCGTACTCACTGGCGGCCCCTGTGCAGGTAAGACTACGGCACTGGTGCGCATAGTGGAACACTTTTCAAATCTGGGGTTTAAGGTGTTTACTGTGCCCGAAGTTCCCACCATGTACAGCCAGGGTGGCTGGAGTTATCTGACGCCCAATCGCAGGCTCTACTACGAGGGCGAGCTGGCCATTCTGGAGACGCAGTTGGCTTTGGAGGACTCGTTCATGCGACTGGCAGAAACCTGTACGAAGCCGGCCTTCGTCGTGTGCGACCGCGGTACCATGGACATCTCGGCCTATATCGCCCCAGAGATGTGGGACGACATTACCGGCAAGTGTGGTACCAGCACCAACCAGCTGCGCGAGCGCTATGATGCCGTGCTCCACTTGGTCAGCGCTGCCGATGGTGCTGAACAGTACTATACGTTGGCTACCAATGCCAACCGCTATGAGCAGGCTAACGAGGAGGGGCTGCAACTGGCCCGTGACCTGGACAAGAAGGTCAATCGTGCGTGGAAGGGGCATCCCCATCTGCGCGTCATCAACAATCACAATGACTTCGACACCAAGCTTCGCCAGGTCATCCTGGAAATCTCCAACGTCCTCGGACTGCCACAACCCGTCACGGAGGAACGCGTGTATATCGTAGAACTGACAGGCGAACTGCCCGAGTGCATAGAGAGCGAGATTACCCAGACCTATCTGGTGGGCGAGCCCGACTGTGAGATTCGCCTGCGCCGTCGCGACTGGGGTGGCGAGGTGGTTAATGTCCATAAGACCAAGAAACGGGTGTCGCCCGGCGAAGTGCTGGAAACGGAGCGCCAGGTGTCCAATGCGCTGTACGAGAGCTTGCTCCAGCAGGCAGACCCTTATCGCTCGACCATTCGCAAGACGCGTCGCTCGTTCATCTGGAAGGGACAGTACTTTGAAATCGACTTCTTCCACGCTCCCGTCGACCATCTCATGATACTTCAGACCAAGGGTGTGGCAGAGCAGGAGAACGTCAACTTCCCGCCCTTTATCAAGGTCGTCCAGGACATCACGGGAAACAAGCAGTACTATAATTATAATATTGCCCTCCATAAGTAAGCCATATTGGCCGTTTCGCTGAATAAGTCTGACCGTTCGCTGAAAATTTTCGGTGGGCGGTTAAACTTTTCGTACCTTTGCATCGTCAAAAGAACGACACAAGTCAAGAAACATAAATACTAATTATTTAAAATGCAACAAGGTATGAAAAAGATTGTTTTAAGCATGGTAGCCCTCCTGTCAATGACAGTCGCAGTGGCACAGGACGTGAAGAGTGACAAGAAAGTCCCCAAGGAGCCTACAGCCGAAGAGATGGCCGACCGTATGGCCAAGGACCTGAACCTCAGCGCCGAGCAGAAGACCAAGGTGCTGGCACTGAACAAGGAGTATCAGGATGTACTCAAGGCACCACGTGGACCTCGTGGTCCCCGTCCTGAAGGCAAGCAGGGCAAGCGTCCTCAGACTGACGGAAAGACAGAGGCTACCGAGCAGCAGGGTGGCAAGCAGAAGGGACAGCGCCCAGAGCTGACCGAGGAACAGAAGGCAAAGATGAAGGCTCATCACGCCAAGCGCAGCGAGTATGACAAGAAGCTGAAGCAGATTCTGACTGACGACCAGTACAAGAGTTGGAAGAAACATCACGGCCGTCATGGTGGTCCTCGCGGCGGACACCGCCCTCAGAAACCTGCCAACGACTAAACGGCGGTGGGGCAGTCAGACGACAAGATGGTCGCTGACCCCTTAGCACTGAAAAAGGATGGACTCCTCGTGGAATCCATCCTTTTTCCTTTTCTGTGAGTAGGGACGATCGGGCTCGAACCGATGACCTCTGCAATGTGACTGCAGCGCTCTAAACCAACTGGGCTACGCCCCTGTCTTACTCAAATCGGCTGCAAAATTACACATTATTTTCCAAATAACCTAATGTTTTGCCAATTTTTTCATGGATATTTGGAGGTTTCTCTGTTTTTGATTATCTTTGTCGCCATGAAGCAGAAGATGATTGTTGCCATCGACTCGTTCAAGGGGTGCCTGACCTCGCAGGAGGCCAACGAGGCAACGGCAGCGGCCCTCAAGGTTGCTGCAGAAACTGGTCAGAAGGGTGTGCCTTCCGATATTGAGGTGATACAGATTCCTGTCAGCGACGGAGGAGAGGGCTGGGTAGAGGCCTTCCGCGCTGCCGTGGGTGGCGAGACAGTAGAACTGATGGTGCGCGACCCGTTGTGGAGGCCCGTCATGGCGCAGTATCTGGTCAATAGCGATACGGCTGTGATAGAGATGGCTGAGGCCAGCGGACTGACGTTGCTGAAACCGGAAGAGCGTAACCCGATGGTGGCTACGAGCTATGGGACGGGACAGCTCATCGCGGATGCTGTGCGCAGAGGGTGTCGTCACGTCATCGTAGGACTTGGCGGCAGTGCTACCAGCGACTGCGGCATCGGTATGCTCCGTGCCCTCATTGACAGCTTTGCCAACCATGGCAACTGGGACGACATCAGCGCACTCGACCAGGTTCGCTTGACCATAGCCACCGATGTCTTGAATCCACTCTGTGGCCCTCAGGGGGCTGCTCATGTCTTCGCTCCGCAAAAGGGTGCCACACCTGACATGGTGGTCCGTCTTGATGCCCGTGCCAGACGGTTTGCAGCGGTCTCTGCCCGTCATTTCGGTCATGACCGTCAGGATGTCCCCGGGGCAGGGGCTGCAGGTGGTCTGGGCTATGCTTTCCTGCAGTATATGAATGCCACTTGTCGGCCGGGTATCGACATCCTGCTGGATGCTGTACGCTTCGACGACTTGCTGAGCGATGCCTCGCTGGTCATTACGGGTGAAGGTGCTGCCGACTGTCAGACGCTGATGGGTAAGCTGCCGTATGGCATCCTCCAGCGTGCCAAACGTCATGATGTTCCTGTCTGCCTGATGGCTGGTCGCATATCCGACAGCCGGCAATTGCTTCAGGCAGGCTTCTCGCAGGTGGTCTGCATCAATCCTGCCGACCTCCCTCTTTCTGAGGCTATGAAGCCTGAAACAGCCAAGGCAAACATCACTGCGACTGTAGCCAAAATGTTTTTTTATCAATAAAATAGGCTTTTGCCTTTGCCGTTTGCGCACAAATCCGTATCTTTGTGGCATGAAAACAGCAATCATAGGTGGTGGTGCTGCTGGTTTCTTTCTGGCGGTGAGCCTGAAGGAACGGATGCCCGAGATGGAGGTAGACATCTTCGAGCGTAGCCAGCATGTGCTGGCTAAGGTGGAGGTGAGCGGCGGCGGACGCTGCAACTGTACCAATTCGTTCCGTCTGGTGCGCGACCTCTCGGCCGTCTATCCGCGTGGTCACCGGCTGATGAAACGGCTCTTCCATGTTTTTGACTATCGTGACGCCTACCAGTGGTTCGA
>DEWO01000111.1:4324-5714 GCA_002363695.1 Prevotella sp. UBA3208 | reverse complement strand
ATGCCGCCCACGCCCTGGATGCATTCCAGAATGACGGCACAGACGTCGCCCTTCTTCAGTTCCGTCTCCCAGGCCGCTAGGTCGTTCATCGGCAGGTAGGTCACGTGGCCGTTGTTGTTGATGGGGGCAATAATCTTGGGGTTGTTCGTCACCTCGACGGCCAGCGAGGTGCGTCCGTGGAACGCCTTCTCGGCACTCAGCACACGGGTACGGCCGTTGGTGAACGACGCCAGCTTCAGCGCGTTCTCGTTGGCCTCGGCTCCGCTGTTGATGAGGAACAGCTGGTAGTCGTCATAGCCGCTGATCTTGCCCAGTCGCTCGGCCAGTTGCTGTTGCAGCTTGTTAATCACAGAGTTCGAGTAGAACCCAATCTTATAGAGTTGCTCCGTCACCTTCTCTACGTAGTGCGGATGCGAATGTCCGATGGAGATGACGGCATGACCGCCGTAGAGGTCCAGATATTCCTGACCCTTGTCGTCCCATACGTGGCAACCCTGTCCTTTCACAATGTTTACGTCGAACAGGGGATAAACATCGAATAATTTCATCTTGCTTAGTCTTTTACTATAATAATCGCGTGCAAAGATACGAAAAACCACTGACAAATCGTCACGTTCTTGCATCTTTTTTGCTATTACGCTACTTCCGTTTGAGTTTATTTTCAAAACTATGCAACTTTTTTGCAAACCTTTTTGTAACTTTGCAGGCAAAACAGCGTGAAAGATGAGAGACTTTGCAGCCATAGATTTCGAGACGGCCAATAACCAGCGCACCAGCGTGTGCAGTGTGGGCGTGGTCATTGTGAGGAACGGCGAGATAGTAGACTCGTTCTATTCTCTCATCCAGCCCGAGCCTAACTATTACACCTACTGGAACACCCAGGTGCATGGCCTGACGCGCGAAGATACGGAAGACGCACCCGTTTTTCCTGATGTCTGGCGACAGATTGAACCTCTGATAGAAGGGCTCCCGTTGGTGGCTCACAACAAGAGTTTCGACGAAAGCTGTCTGAAAGCTGTCTTCCGCTGCTACCAGATGGACTATCCCGATTATCCTTTCTACTGCACCTGCGTTGCTTCGCGACGCGCCTTTCCCCAGTTGCCCAACCATCAGCTCCACACCGTCTCCGAATATTGTGGCTATCATCTTGAGAACCACCACCACGCCCTTGCCGATGCTGAAGCCTGTGCCTGGATAGCTCGAGAGATACTTTGAAATTTGGACTGCACTCAAAAACTTTTTCCCCCGCACTCAAAAAAGTTTTGGAGTACAGGGGAAAAATGTTAGGGTAACGATGCCGTTCTTAGAATGCTGAGGCTTTCAGTCGAAGCCCGGCGTGCTCGTCAATGCCGAACATGAGGTTCATGTTCTGGACGGCCTGGCCGACGGC
>DEWO01000111.1:3044-4267 GCA_002363695.1 Prevotella sp. UBA3208 | reverse complement strand
CCTTTCAGCAGGTTGTCGATGGCCGAGGTGACGAGGACTTTGCCTTCGAAGCAGTCGACGTGTACCAATGCCTTGTTGGTGTTCACCACTTGCTTCAGGTCGATGGCCTTGTCGCTGTAGTGGGTGAAGGCGGCATCGCGGTAGAAGTCCTTGTAGGCCTCGATGATGTCTTCGGCTGGGGCCTTGGTCTTGATGACGGCGGTACAGAAGATGCCGCGGGCAAAGTCGCCCCGGTAGGGGATGAAGTCGATAGAGGCGTCGAGGTAGCCCTGCACTTGGCTCAGCGACTGGCGTATCTCAGCCAGATGCTGGTGCGTGAACGCCTTGTAGATGCTCAGATTGTTGTTGCGCCACGAGAAGTGGGTGGTGGCACCGGGCTTCTGGCCGGCTCCCGTAGAGCCTGTGATGGCATTGACGGCTACGTCTTCCTTCAGCAGGTTGAGGTTGGCAGCGGGCAGCAGTGCCAGTTGGATGGCAGTGGCAAAGCAACCGGGATTGGCTACGTGCTGGGCCTTCTGAATCTCTTCTTTGTTAATTTCTGGCAGTCCGTAGACGTAGTCGTGGTCGCCCTTGATGCGGAAGTCCTGTGCCAGGTCTATAATCTTGACATTGGCCGGGATGGAGTGCTCCTTCAGAAACTGCTCGCTCTTGCCGTGGCCGAAGCAGAAGAATATGACGTCGGCCTGGTCGAAAGGCATCTGGTCGGTAAACTTCAAGTCGGTGTCACCCACCAGTCCTTCGTGCACGTCGCTGACAGGGTTGCCTGCGTTCGACTCCGAGTTGGCAAAGACTATCTCTGCCTCGGGATGGTTCAGCAGCAGACGGATGAGCTCGCCACCCGTATAGCCTGCTGCACCAAGTATTCCAACTTTTATCATAAAATCTGTGTTAATCCGTGTAACTCGCGCTTGAAATTACCTTTTCTCGTCTTTGTGGATGCCGTAGTACACGCGGAGTGGGGTAGAGCTGACCTTGATGAAGCCCTTGGCCTCGTCGGCTGTCCAACCGGTCTGTGTCTCTCCGTATTCACCCAACTTGCTCTTTGTCAGGTCGTTGTCAGAGTCGACGCCTACCGTCTCAAAGCCGTAGGGACGCAGTTTGAGGATGGCAGTACCCGTCACGTTGCGCTGGCTGCTGGTCAGCATGGCCTCGATGTCGGGCATGACGGGCTCCAGATACTGGCTCTCATGGAGGAACATACCATACCAGTTGGCAACCTGGTC
>DEWO01000111.1:1128-2911 GCA_002363695.1 Prevotella sp. UBA3208 | reverse complement strand
ATCAGCTTCGGTGCAGCGGCCTCGAAGCCTACACGTCCCTTGATGCCAATGATGGTATCGCCCACGTTTGCATCACGGCCGATGGCATAGCTGGCACCAATCTCCTCAATCTTCTGGATGGCTTTCACGCGGTCCGTGAACTTTTCGCCGTTGACACCGACAATCTCACCCTTGTAGAACTCAATCTTCAGCAGAGATTCCTTCTCGGGATTGGTCACGTGCTTCAGATAAGCCTCCTCGGGCAGTCCCTGTGTGGGGTCGAGCAACTCGCCGCCACAGATGGAGGTGCCCCAGATGCCGACGTTGTATGAGTACTTCAGCTTGGTGAAGTCGGCAAAGAATCCGTGCTCGTTCAGGAAGTCCACTTCCTCCTTGCGGGTCAGCTTCTTGTCGCGCGTCAGCGTGATAATCTCTACGCCGGGAGCCATCACCAGGAAGGTCATGTCAAAGCGAATCTGGTCGTTGCCGGCACCCGTAGAACCGTGGGCTATGGCATCGGCCCCAATCTCCTTGGCATAGCGGGCGATGGCGATGGCCTGAAAGATGCGCTCACTGCTGACCGAGATGGGGTAGCAGTTGTTGCGCAGCACATTGCCGAAAATCATGTATTTCAGCGATTTCTCGTAATACTCCTGTGTCACATCGAGGGTGACGTAGGCCTTGGCGCCCAGTTTGTAGGCGTTCTCCTCGTTGGTCTTTAACTGCTCAGCACTGAAACCGCCGGTGTTGGCACATGCTGCATATACATCCCAGCCGTCCTGGGTCAGTTTCATCACGGTGTAGCTGGTGTCCAATCCACCACTGAATGCTACTACTACTTTCTTGTTTGCCATATCTGTTTCTGTTTTTTACCTTTTTGCTTTTTATATTTACTTATTCATCCAATGCCTTGATGCGCTCAATGACTTCTTCTGGAATCTTGGCGGGCAGATGCTCCTCAGGGTCGTACAGCATCGCGGTGCAGATACAGTATTTACGGCCTGTACGGTGCAGCACGTCCACGTTGATACAGCCCTCGCAACCGCGCCAGAAAGCCTCGTCGTCCGTCAGGTCGGCAAAAGTGACGGGCTGGTAGCCTAATTCTGTATTCATCTTCATAACGGCAGCACCGCTCGTCAGCGAGAATATCTTTGCGTGTGGCCAGCGGGTACGGGCCAGCGAGAATGTCATGTCCTTGATCTTCTTTGCTACGCCTAAACCGCGGAAGTCCGGGTGGACAATCAGGCCCGATGTGGTCACATACTGCTTGTTGCCCCAGGTCTCAATATAGCTGAAACCGGCAAACCGCTCGCCTGACAGGGCGATGACTGCCTTGGCTTCCTTCATTTTGGTGGCCAGATACTCATGGGTGCGTTTCGCAATACCTGTTCCTCTGACTTTTGCAGCGTCGGCTATGGTCTGCAGGATGGTGTCCACGTAAACCTCGTGTTCCGGACCTGCTACAAACACTTTAATTTCTTCTTGTTCCATTCTGATGATTGATGGTCAATTGTGTATTGTTATTGTGTATAATGATTAATCATTTGATGTTCGGTACTACATCTCTCAGTGCTTCTGTCACCTCGTTCTTCGTCACGCCTTGCTTGATGACGATGAAGATGGTGTCGTCGCCTGCTATCGTACCTAATATCTCATCTATATGACTGTTGTCAATGTTGTATGCAATTGAACTTGCATAGCCCGGACGGGTCTTGATGACACCCATGTTGCCAGAGAAGTTGATGCTCAAGAACCCGGGTACCTGCATCATCTCGCGAATGGTGTGGGGAGTCGTTACACGCTT
>DEWO01000111.1:0-1026 GCA_002363695.1 Prevotella sp. UBA3208 | reverse complement strand
GCCTTGGCCACTTTCAGCTGCTTCAAGTCACGGCTTAGGGTGGCTTGTGTCAGTTGGAATCCTTCCTTCTTGAGGGCAGTCAGCAACTCGTCCTGGCTGCCTAATTCCTGACTCGAGATGATCATTCTGAGTGCTTCGAGTCGGTCGTTTTTAACTTTCATGTTAGTATATTTATGCAAATTCGGCTGCAAAATTATACAAAATACCGCATACTACCAAACTTTTATGTGTCTTTTTTACATTCTTTTATTCTTTTGCTTTATTTTTGTCCCTCCGTACTCTGTCACTCGTACTTCCGTCGTCTCTCTGAGTGTGGCGTTGCAATCGTCCGATTTCCGTATCTCTTTTATATTAATTAATAAGGTGTAATACCAAGTCTCGTTGATAAAGGTCAATGAGAGTTTTAAATATTTGTTAAAAGAAGAAGTTTTTCTTGGAAAAGTTTTGGTGATTCGAAAAATAGTCGTACCTTTGCATCCGCTTTCAGGGACGACCCCTTGGGAGCAGAGCGAAAAGAGTTCTTTGAGATACTTACATAGACAGAGAAAGAAGTAGTACAAGAAGCGAGGGTGCTCTTTATTATAAAGGAGTGCTCTTGGGTAAAAGACAGAGAAGTGAAACCGTCAAATTCTATACTACCGGATACAAGGCGTTCTGGGACAGAGAAGACAAAGAAATATAATATTTAGTATGAAGAGTTTGATCCTGGCTCAGGATGAACGCTAGCTACAGGCTTAACACATGCAAGTCGAGGGGCAGCATGAAGTTTGCTTGCAAACTTTGATGGCGACCGGCGCACGGGTGAGTAACGCGTATCCAACCTTCCCTATGGTAGAGAATAGCCCGGCGAAAGTCGGATTAATGCTCTATGTTGTATTTAGAGGACATCTTAAGAATACCAAAGGTTTACCGCTATAGGATGGGGATGCGTCTGATTAGGTTGTTGGCGGGGTAACGGCCCACCAAGCCTACGATCAGTAGGGGTTCTGAGAGGAAGGTCCCCCACATTGGAACTGAGACACGGTC
>DEWO01000128.1 GCA_002363695.1 Prevotella sp. UBA3208 | reverse complement strand
CAGTCTTCTTGCCGAACTCCGGATCGACCTTGATAAAGGCTGTCACGGCAAAAGTAATGGTACACAGAGCCATGACGATGATGAAGAACGAACGATAGCCCAAAGCATCCTTCATCCAACCGGAAACCATGCCGGGCAGCATGAGTCCCAGATAAGAGATGGCAGTACAGAAGGCATAGTGGGAGGTCTGGAAGTTGCCCTTGCTGAAGTAGAGCATATAGAGGGTCAGGGCCGTGAAGCCGATGCCATAGCCCAATTGTTCAACGAACAGACAGGAGCTGATGACAAACAGATTGTCTGGCAGGGCATAGCTCATATAGACGTAGACGATGTCGGGCAACGTGATGGCACACACCATAGGCCACAGCCAGCGCTTGAATCCGTCGCGGCCCGCAAGCATACCACCCAGGATGCCGCCCAAAGTCAGTCCGATGACCCCCACGGTGCCACTGGCCAATCCAAACTCCTGAGGCGACAGTCCTAAACCGCCTGCCGAATGGGGGCGCATGAGGAAGGTAACGCTCATCTTGGTGAGCAGAGCCTCAGGGAAACGGTAGAACAAGAGGAACAGCATGGCATACATCATCTCACGCGGAGGCAGCTTCTGGAAGAAAGTCTTGAAGGCTGTCACCACACCGTTCATGACCTCGCGGGCATTGGTGTCGTGGGGCGTGTCCTTCGCTGCACGCGGCATGATATAACTATGGTAGAGCCAGATGGCAATGAAGAGGGCTGCCAGTCCGTAGAACACGAGACACCAAGTGTACGCCATCTGATAGCGGAACATCACCTGCAGCACACCTGCCACGGGAATCAGCACACCGTTGCCGAAGATGACGGCCAGGCGATAGAAGGTGTTGCGGATGCCCACAAACCACACCTGCTGGTGGTCGTCCAACTCGAGCATATAGTAGCCGTCAGCGGCAATGTCGTGAGTGGCACTGCTGAAGGCCATCAGGAAGAAGAAGGCCATAGTGCCCTGGAACCAGAAAGGAGTGTTGAGCGTAAAGGCGACACCTGCCAGCGACGAGCCCAACAGCAACTGCATGGTCAGCACCCACCAACGCTTGGTGCGATAGAGGTCAACGAACGGACTCCACAGGGGTTTGATGACCCACGGCAGTCCTAACCAGCCAGTATAGAGGGCTATGTCTGTATCGGTCAGCCCTAACTGCATATACATAACTACAGCCACCGTCATCACCACCACGTTGGGCAGTCCTTCGGCGATGTAGAGGGTCGGTATCCACGACCACGGATTTCTTTTACTATTCATCATACTTAATTAATAGATTCGTTTTATTTCGGCACCACGATAGTAGTGCAGCAATATCTGTTCGTAGCTGTATCCCTGCTGCCCCATGACGGCAGCACCAATCTGGCACAAGCCTACCCCATGGCCCCAGCCCATGCCGTGAAGACGGAATCCGGTAGGTGTTTTCTCCACGTCGAAGGCTGAACTATAGAGGTGGCTCTCGCTGAGTGCACGGCGAATCTCCAGCTCCTTGCCGATGGTGAAGGTCTTCTTGGTACCCACAATCTTCAGTTTCCAGATGCGTCCGCTCTTGCCTCGCTCCAAAGGAATAAGGTCGGTAACGGTACCGAAGTCATCCTTCAGCTTGGCATTGATGAGGTTGGAAAGTTCGTCGGTAGTGTATTCGACGGTCCAGCGGTAGAAATCGTTGGTCTCCAAGTCATAGTCGTTGAGCACCTGTGAGAGCACGGCTTTGTCGTTGGTGTTACAGAAAGGATCCTCGACACTGACCAGATAAGGCTTGGGAGTGTCTTCCCAACAGTACTGAAACTCCTCGGTACGACCTCCACAGCACTTAGAGAAACGGGCATCGCAGATATCGTCGCCATAGCAGAGTATCTGTCCGCGGGTAGCCTTCAGAGCCTGTTCCACATTGCGGCTGGTCTGCTTGGTGATGCCCTGATAGCGCTGGCAGTGGTCATCGGCACAAACATCGAAGATGGTATGGTCTTCGCGATCGTACCAGCGTATCATTTCGTCGTCTTTCTTCTGGAACGAGAAGAATCCGTTCTTCTGCTCCTGACTGTCCTCGCGACGCTTCATCTGTGCCAACAGCCACGAGCGACTGATGACTGCGTGGGCCTTAAGCAGTTCGAGCCCTGCCGTCGCCTTCATCTCACTGGAGATGACCGAAGCCAGATACTGTTCGACGGGCAGTTCGTTGATGGCAGTAATCTTATCTGCCTCCACCACCAGGCGCAGCGTACCTAGAAAGGTCTGGGTTTCCTTGCGCTCCCAATGGAAGTTGACGCCAATGGTGACGTCGGACAATGAGAACGAGGCATCAGCACGCTGGGGGGTAAACGTCAGTTCACGATACTGGTTGCCGTTCCAAAGAATGCCGCCTTCCGAGAAGGCCACCGTCTGCTCACCCTGTATGCTTTCGCCTTTGGCCATGTAGGGGCCATTGAGGGCGAAGTGTATCTCCTGACCGCTAACGATGCCCACCTTGACAGTAGGCTGTTCCTGGCTCTTGGGACTACGTTCCTTGTTCTGCCGTAGTTTCAACTCTTCTGCAACCTGTGCCACTTGTTCGGGAGTCAGCGACACCTCATGGAGGATGCCCAGCGCCTGCTCTGGTGTGAGTTTGCGGAAGTCTTCCTCACGAGGGGTTATCAAGAGCCCACCCATATCGACTGCACCAGGGCTGATCATGCACCGCTCATAGCAGTCAGGACGGTGCTTTCTGCGTGGCAGTACCACACTCAACAGGTCGTCGCCCTGATGCCAGGCAATGATATTCATCATGGGTTCCTCGCCGGCATGAATAGAGGATGGCAGACATTCGTAGAGGCGCCGGAACAGACGCACACCTACCTCTATCGTATGGCTCTTCACCAGGAAGGCCGCTGCAGGATAGTCGCCTACGTGCCAAATGCCCTCGTCGTCATCGTTTTTGATGACCTCCAACAAATTGCGGCTCAGACGCTGCCAAGCAGTCTGCAAGGGCAGGATGCCACTGCTGACAGCCTGCAGATGGGCGTGGTCAGGAGCGGAGGCTCCACAATGAGGACCATTATATAATAAGGTAAGGTCACTGTTGCGCTGAGCCAACCGAAGCAGTTCGCCATACATGGGGATTATGCTCTGGGGCTGGTGCTTCAGGGTGGGCAGCGTCAGATGGACAGGCAGTATGGGGAACGGATTGACCAACAGTTCATAATCGCTGTCAATGACGCGACGCATCTGCTCCTGTGGACGATTCTGACAACACAGGAAGCAGGGGCGCTCGGCAATTGAACGAGCGTCAATCTTGGCACCTGTAGAGCGAATGCGTGCCGGATTCCACTGCACATTCAGTGTGAAACCGTCAGTCACCAGCTCGCGGGTTTCCACCTGCCCCAGATCACGATAACGCTGGCGCACGTCGTCCCACGTCTGTAGCTGGCGCAGGAAGAAGCGCATCAGGGGCGACTGGCTCAATGCGTCTTCCCCCCCCTGAGCCATACGCTGACGGGCTTTCAGTTCCATCGTACGCAGGCGGTCTTTATACAAGTTGTTGACATTGATTTTCTCGACTGAGAGGGCTGCGTCAGAATTACCTCCCCAACGACGGCACAAATAGAGTTCGGTGAAGATGCGCCCAATGCGGAAGCGACGCGAGAACATCAGCCCTAAGGCGTAGTCCTCACCATAGGAGGTATTGGGGAATCCGATGCTGCGCAACACAGGGGTAAAGAAGGCACGAGGCGCACCCAAGCCGTTGATGCGCAGGGCATTGTTGGGGCCGTTCTCGTCTGTCCACTCTTGATGGGCAATGAGTCCAGGAGGCAGGGTATTCAGTTCGAAGTCGCACATGCGATAGGAACCTATTACCATAGCAGCCTGCTGCTGGTAGAAGGCATCAACAATGGTCTGCAGCGTCTGAGGCGACGAGTAGAGGTCGTCAGAGTCCAGCTGAACAGCAAAACGCCCACAAGCACGACTGAACACGGCCTCGTTCCAACAGCCTCCGATGCCTAAGTCGTTACGGTCGGGCACGATGACATGCAGCTTGTTGCCATACTTCGACGACAGTTCTTCCAGAATATCTGAGGTGCCGTCCGTTGAGTGATTGTCCACTACGATGACATTATAAGGGAAGGCAGTCTCCTGGGACAATGCACTCTCCACGGCGTCACGAATAGTCTTGGCACGATTAAAGACAGGTATCACCACCGAGGCCTCAAACTCAAATTCCTGTTCCAGGAAGTCTATCTCCTGATACTGAGTGGTATCGACCAACGCACCCACCTCGCGCAGATGCTGGGTGCAGACCTGCTCCATCTCTATCTGGACGGCTCTGTTGGCTGGGTTCACATAGTCAAACTGCTTCTCGCCCGAGGCACGAAGATCCAGCTCTTCTTCCGTATAGAGGTACTCGTTCAGGTGGAACAGAAGGCCCTCACGACTCAAAAACAGGCGCAGGTCGTAGAAACCGGCATACTGGTAGTCACGTTCATGATCACTGGTGGCATATTTGTGCAACAGCGAGGTGCGTATGAGCAACAATGAACCAAAATCGAAATCGTCGCGCAACGAGCCCTCCTGATAGTCTATCACAGGATGCGCCTTACGCTGTCCGTTCTCCATCGCATAGCGGTCGGCATAGACCATTGCAGCACCAGTGTCGCTGGCTGCCAGCAACAGACGCTCCAAGGCTCCTTCGCCAATAGTCAAAGGGACAGGTTTCATCACTACCAGCACATAGGGGGCAGTGGCTTTCTCGGCCACACTCATCACCATAGCACTGCTCTGAAGAGGCTGTCCTTCCAGCAAGAACACACGGCTCACTGCGGTGCTACCTTCCAACTGACGGACAGTATGGGACACTTCCCCAGCCTGATGACAAGCCAGGAAACAATCTATCTTCTGTTTCATCTTTGTATCATGATTTTAGGCATAAGTGCCACAAAGGTAATACTTTTTATTGAATCTGCCAAAATTATCATTTATCATTTATCAATTTTCAATTAAAAGTTGTACCTTTGCAGCGTGAATTCGAAAAAACGACTCATAGGAATGACTCCGGCTGAACTGAAAAACGTAGTCGGAGTATTGGGTATGCCTGCCTTCACAGCCAGGCAACTGGCTCAGTGGATCTATGAGAAACAGGTCTCTTCGGTAGACGAGATGACCAATATCTCGAAGCAGAACCGCCAGCGGATAGACGAACAGTACGAAGTAGGGCTGATGGCACCTATCGATTGCCAACGCTCCAAGGACGGCACTATCAAGTACCTTTTCCCCGTGCGTTGCTCAGAGAGTTCTGATTCAGAATCTTCCGGCACCACCCGCTTCGTCGAAACGGTTTTCATACCAGACCACGACCGAGCCACGTTGTGCGTATCGTGTCAGGTAGGATGCAAGATGAACTGCCTGTTCTGCCAGACGGGCAAGCAAGGATGGCAGGGCAATCTGACTACTGCCGACATTCTCAACCAGATACTGGCACTGCCAGAACGTGACAGGCTGACCAACATCGTGTTCATGGGGCAGGGAGAACCTATGGACAACCTTGATGCCGTACTGCAAGCCACTGAGGTTCTGACGGCCGACTGGGGATTCGCCTGGAGTCCCAAGCGCATCACTGTCAGTAGTGTGGGCGTCAGGGGAAAGCTAAAGCGATTCCTCGACGAAAGCGAGTGCCATGTGGCCATCTCCATGCACTCACCACTGCACGAGCAGCGTCTGAAGTTGATGCCTGCCGAGAAAGCTATGCCACTGGAAGAAACCCTCGAACTGCTGCATCAATACGACTTCACGCACCAGCGCAGATGCTCGTTCGAGTACATCTGCTTCGGCGGATTGAACGATACACCGACTTACGGACGCGAGATTGCCCGCCTGCTACAGGGATTGGAATGCCGCATCAACCTCATCCGCTTCCACGAAATACCTGGAGTAGACCTGCCTGCATCCGACGAGAAGCGCATGGAGTCACTGCGCGACTACCTGACGGCTCATGGTGTGTTCACCACCATCCGTGCCAGCCGCGGACAGGATATCTTTGCCGCCTGCGGACTACTATCAACAGCCAAGCAAAACAACGGAATCCCGTTATAATCATTACGATAAGAACGAAACATACAACTATGGAGCAAGAAAGAAAAATACGCGTGGCTATCACGCAAGGAGATACCAACGGTGTAGGCTATGAAGTCATACTCAAGGCTTTTGCCGACCCTGCCATGTTCGAACTCTGCACCCCTATCGTCTACGGCTCGCCCAAGATTGCCGCATACCACCGCAAGGCACTGGAGTTGGAGACCAACTTCAGCATCATCAATACTGCCGAGGAGGCTCGCGACGGACGGCTGAACTTGCTGACATGTTTTGACGACGAGGTGAAGGTTGAACTCGGACAGCCCTCGCAAGAGGCTGGACAGGCAGCCCTCATGGCACTGGACAGAGCAATGACCGACTTCCGCAGCGGACTCTACGACGTACTGGTGACAGCCCCCATCAACAAGGCTACCATCCAGAGTCCTGATTTCAAGTTCCCAGGACATACCGAGTACATCGAGACCAGCGTGGGCGAAGGCCAGAAAGCGCTTATGATACTTATGAACGAGAATCTGCGTGTGGCACTGGTCACCACCCACCTGCCTATCAAAGACGTGGCACAGGCCATCACTAAAGAGGCCATCATTGAGAAAGCCACCATCTTCCACCAGAGCCTGAAACGCGACTTCCGCGTATCCAATCCACGTATCGCCATACTTGCTCTGAATCCTCACGCAGGTGACGAAGGCGTGCTGGGTTCCGAAGAGCAGACCATCATCAAACCCGCCATCGACGAACTGGCAGCCAATGGCATACAAGCCTTTGGTCCCTACCCTGCTGACGGATTCTTCGGTGCTGCCACCTATGTACATTTCGATGGTGTGTTAGCCATGTATCACGACCAGGGCCTGGCTCCTTTCAAGACCATTGCCATCAGTGACGGTGTCAACTACACGGCAGGACTACCCATCATTCGCACCTCACCAGACCACGGAACAGCCTTCGACATTGCCGGACTGGGCAAGGCTGACGAGAACTCTATGCGGCAAGCCATCTATACCGCTATCGACGTGTTCCGCAACCGTCAGAACTATGACGAGCCACTGGAAAATCCGCTGCCCAAACTCTTCCACGAGAAGCGTGAAGACGGTGACAAGGCACGTTTTTCGGTATTCAAGCCAACCAGGAAAACAGAGGCTGAAAGTTAAATTTCTGTCAAAGTATGCCATAATGTCAGATTTTCTTTGTACCTTTGTGCCCCAAATGTGTAGTCGGCAGAAATGAAGAGTTCGGAGTTACAGACCATCAAGCAGCGATATAGCATCGTAGGCAACTGCGAGGCTTTGAATCATGTGCTGGACGTTGCCTTGCAGGTAGCGCCCACCGACTTGTCTGTACTCATCGTGGGCGAAAGCGGCGTAGGCAAGGAAATTATTCCACGCGTCATTCACGACAACTCACCACGCCGCCGCGAGAAGTACTTCGCCATCAACTGCGGTTCCATACCCGAAGGAACTATCGACTCTGAGCTTTTCGGACACGTCAAGGGCTCCTTCACAGGTGCCATCAACGACTCACCCGGCTACTTCGGCGTTGCCAACAAGGGAACACTGTTTCTTGACGAGGTAGGCGAACTGCCGCTGGCCACACAGGCACGATTGCTGCGCGTACTTGAGACAGGCGAATACATACCCGTAGGAGCCACTGAGGTACGCAAGACCGATGTACGCATTGTCGCCGCTACCAACGTCAACATACGGCAGGCCATCAGCGAGGGACGCTTCCGTGAAGACCTCTACTATCGTCTGAACTCCATCCCCATCCAGATGCCTCCCCTCCGTGAACGTGGCGAGGACATTGTGCTGCTGTTCCGTCTCTTTGCCATGCAGATGGCAGAGAAGTACCGCATGGACAAAGTAGTGCTCACCGACGAAGCCAAACAACTGCTCATGCGCTACAAGTGGCCAGGCAACGTGCGACAGCTGAAGAACATCACTGAACAGATCAGCATCCTCAGCCCTGAGCGACAGATTACAGCCGAAGTGCTGGCACGCTTCATTCCGCAAGACCAGGAGAGCACCCAGTTGGCCACCATCCGCACTGACGGTGACCACACATTCGAGAACGAACGCGAGATTCTATATAAGATACTCTTCGAACTGCGCTCCAATGTCAATGATATGCGACGCGAGATGAGTACCCTGAAAAAGCAGATTGAGGACGTACAAGGAGGCATTGCAGCCCAGCCGTCGCAACAGTTGTCGACTGCCATCTCACCACTGCCGACAACCCTCTCGACTATCAGCCCTCAGTTGTCACCTCTCACCGAGGATGCCGAGGCTGAAGAATACATTGAGCCCTCACCAGAGCTCGAGAACCTCAATGTCAACGACTGGAGCCGCCAGGCCCTCGAGAAAGCACTCCAACGCAACGGAGGCAACCGCAAGAAAGCCGCTATGGAGCTGGGCATCAGCGACCGTACACTATATCGCAGACTTAAACAATATGGACTGGACAAATAAAATACGCCTAACCCTCTGCCTGACCTTCGTCATGATGCTGTCAGCATGTTCCGTCAGCTACAAGTTCAACGGTGCAAGTATCGACTACTCCAAGGTCAAGAGCATACAGATTGCAGAGTTCCCGCTTCGCACGGCATACGTATGGGGACCCATGGGACCCATGTTCAACAACCAGCTCAAGGACCAGTTTGCCAGCCATACCAAGCTGCAGCAAGTCAAACGTAACGGCGACCTGAAACTCGAGGGCGAAATCACACAGTACACCCAGCGCAACAAGTCAGTGTCGTCCGAGGGCTATTCGGCACAAACCGAGCTCTCCATGACCGTCAATGTGCGCTTTACAAACAATACCAACCACAGTGAAGACTTCGAACGGCAGTTCACAGCCAGCCAGACCTACGAGACCACCGTCTCGCTCAGTTCCGTGCAGGAAGAACTCGTCACGCTCATGGTCAAAGACCTCTGCGACCAGATATTCAATGCTGCAGTGGCCAACTGGTAACAACATAGTATTAACAGACAACAGAACATAAAAGTATGGTGGAGATAGCAGGACTCATCAAGCATCCCGAACTCATGGACCGCAACACGCTCTATGAGCTCCGTTCCCTGCTGGCACTCCACCCATACTACCAGACAGCAAGGCTGCTCATGCTGCAGAACCTCTATCTGCTTCACGACCCCGCCTTCGACGAAGAACTGCGACGAGCAGCACTCTACATCACCGACCGACGCGTCATCTTCCAGATGATAGAAGCCGCCCACTACCAGATTGCCCAGGCTGCTGCCAATCAAGAGAGCACAAAGCCCAGAACTCAAAATTCCGAGAGTCGCACCGTCACACTCATTGACAGTTTCCTTGACACCATGCCCGACACTGACGAGCAGCCCCACACCAAAAGGAAGCCCACACCTGCCGACGCAGCAGTCGACTATGTTGCCTACCTGTTGGAGACAGAAGCCGGCAATACCGACAACGACACCCCACAGCTCAAAGGGCAGGACCTCATAGACACCTTCCTCGAGCAGGAACAAGGGCGCATCCAATTGGCAGAACTACCCGAGTTCACACCAGCCAGCACCACGCAGCAGAAAGACGGCAACGACGACGAGGACGTCAACGACGAAGAATACTTCACCGAAACCCTCGCACGCATCTACATCAAACAGGGCCGCTATCAGAAAGCCCTCGACATCATAGGACGGCTCAACGAACAGTTTCCACACAAGAACGCCTATTTTACCGACCAAATGCGTTTCCTTGAGAAATTAATAATAAACAACAATAAAAAACAAAATTAACATGTACACATTATTTGTAATTCTTATCGTGATTGCAGCCATACTGATGATTGGTATTGTGCTGATTCAAGAGTCGAAGGGTGGCGGTCTGTCATCAAGCTTCGCAGGTTATAACCAAGTTGCCGGAGTCCGCAAGACCACCGACTTCATCGAGAAAGCCACCTGGGGCCTCGCCGCCGCAATGGTCATCATCAGCATCATCTGTGCCTGGGTAGCCCCCACAGCCACCACAGACCGTTCAGTGATGGAGAACATTGAGAACCCCGTCACCAACCCCAACAATCTGCCTGGTTTCGGAGCCAGCCAGCAGAAGGATGCCGCTGCTCCAGCTAAGGACGCTGCAGCTCCTGCAGCAGAAGCTCCTGCTACTGAAGCACCCGCCGCTGAGGCACCTGCCCAGCCCGCAAACTAAGAAGTCATTCCGACCCCTATTACAACCTATCCCCATGGCTCTTTGCTGTGGGGATAGGTTGTTTTTATTAGTTTTTTAAAAAAAGTACGCCAAATATTTGGCCGTCTCGAATATTTTCCCTACCTTTGCACCCGCAAAACCCACAAGGTTGCACAAATCGTTCTTTTTATGGTGCCCGTAGTTCAGTTGG
>DEWO01000148.1:6894-13572 GCA_002363695.1 Prevotella sp. UBA3208 | reverse complement strand
ACATGGCGTGCGTCATAGTATTTTTTCCGATAACCAGCCAACAGCTCTTTGATTTCGTCGACGGTCCTGACTGGATGGGCAAAAGCGAGGAACTTACTCCGTTTCTCGGTGTAATATCCCTCGCTTGTAGTTGCTATGGTCTTGAATTCGTCAGTCATCTCCTTTTTCTAGTTATACTAGTCAAACTAGTTAAAACTAGTCAAGCCTAACTCAGCTTGTGAATGACCAGTCCAGAACGCAGCTTCGGCTCGAACCACGTCGCTTTGGGTGGCATAATCTTGCCAGAGTCGGCAATATCCATAATCTGCTTCATGGTGACAGGGTAGAGGGCCAGTGCTGCACGCATTTCACCAGAGTCTACGCGACGCTTCAGTTCACCCAGTCCACGCAGACCGCCCACGAAGTCGATACGTTTCGATGAGCGCAGGTCACCGATGTTCAGAATCTCATCCAGAATCAGTCGGCTCGAGATGTCAACGTCCAGCACACCAATGGGATCGTTGGGGTTGTATGTTCCCTCCTTAGCCACGAGGCTGTACCAGTGTCCGTCCAGATAGAGCGAGAACTCGTGCAACTGCTGGGGCTTATAGATATCCGTACCTTTGTCTGTTACCACGAAGTGCTGCTGTAGTTTCTGCAGGAATTCCTCTGAACTCAGTCCGTTCAAGTCCTTAACCACGCGGTTGTAGTCCAGAATGGTCAGTTGTGAGGCCTGGAAGCAGACGGCCATGAAGTAGTTGTACTCCTCGTTGCCCTTGTGATTGGGATTCTGTTGCTGCTTCTCCTGACCCACCAATGCTGCTGCTGCTGAACGATGATGCCCGTCAGCGATATACAGCGAGGGCATCTTGCTGAACTCCTGTGTGATGGTCTCCATGTCCTTGGCGTCGTTGATGACCCAGAACTGGTGTCGGAAACCGTCAATAGGAGCTATAAAGTCGTACTCGGGAGTCGTCTTGGCATAGCGCATGATGAGTTCGTTGAGGATGCTATTGTCAGGGTAGGCGAAGAACACTGGCTCGATGTTGGCATTGTTCACGCGAACGTGCTTCATGCGGTCTTCTTCCTTGTCGCGACGCGTCAGCTCGTGCTTCTTGATATTGCCCTTTTGGTAGTCGTCAGTATGAGCGCATACCACGAGGCCATACTGCGTCTTGCCCTGCATGGTCTGGGCGTAGATATAGTAATGCTCCTGCTCGTCCTGTACTAACCAGCCCTTGTCCTGGAATTTCTGGAAATTCTCGGCAGCCTTCTCATAGACGCGTGGGTCGTACTCCGATGTGCCTATGGGGAAGTCTATCTCGGGCTTGATGATATGATACAGACTTTTCTCGTTGTCACCAGCCTCGGCACGGGCCTCTTCTGAGTCCAGTACGTCGTAAGGGCGACTCTCAACCTGCTCCACCAGTTCTTTTGGCGGACGGATGCCTTTGAATGGTTTTACGATTGCCATATTCGTTTTTCGTTAAATCGTTATTCCGACGAAAAGGGATTAAAGGCAAGCCTTGATTTTGTCAATCAGCTCCTGATATTCAGCATCCGAAAGATACACCTTACCTGGGTTCATTTGGAATGTTCCGCCATAGTCGGGGCCGTCCACATACTTAGGAGCCAGATGGAAGTGCAGGTGTGACAGTTTGTCGCTGTAGGCACCATAGTTAATCTTCTCGGGATTGAATGCCTTCTGCATGGCGCGGGTCACTTGTGCTACGTCGGCCATGAAGGCATTACGGTCTTCGTCTGACAGTTCGTTCAGGTCGTTCACGTGGTCCTTGTAGGCTACGAGGCAACGGCCGCGATAGGTCTGCTCCTTGAACAGGAAGGCACGAGATACGCGCAGCTGCGCAAACTCAATCATCAGATCTTTCTGGGTCTGGTTGTTGGTGCAGTATAGGCACTGCTTGGGGTCACTTTGCATAGTTTTATTCGTTTTGTTTTAGGAATTGATTATATGACTTCGATGCCTTGCTGTTTACACAGTTCAAGGCTCATCTCTTTCAGTTTGAACTTCTGTATCTTGCCTGAACCCGTCAGTGGGAACTGGTCGATGAAGAATACATACTTTGGAATCTTGTAGCGGGCAATCTTACCACGGCAGAACTCCTGTACGTCTTCTGGCTCCATCTTGACACCCTCGTGCAGAATGATGAAAGCACCAACGGCCTCACCGTATTTCTTAGAGGGAACGGCTGCTACCTGTACGTCCTTGATGCCAGGCATATGGTAGAGGAACTCCTCGATTTCGCGCGGATAGATGTTCTCGCCGCCGCGGATAATCATGTCCTTGATGCGTCCTGTGATGCGGTAGAACCCGTTTTCGTCCTTCACACCCAGGTCGCCTGAGTGCAGGAATCCGTTCTTGTCAATGACCTCAGCCGTAGCCTTGGGGTTCTTGTAGTAGCCCTTCATCACGTTGAAGCCTCGGCAGCACATCTCGCCCTGAACACCCACGGGACACTCCTCGTTGGTCTCTGGGTCAAGCACCTTGACCTCTACGAACGGATAGTCGCGGCCTACGGTGGTGCAGCGCTGCTCGAACGAGTCATTCAGACAGGTCTGAGTCATACCTGGCGACGATTCTGTCAGTCCGTATACGCTGGTGATGGTGAGGAACATCTTCTCGCTGACGCGCTTCATCAGTTCTACAGGACAGAGTGAGCCGGCCATGATGCCCGTACGCAGACAGGAGAGGTCGAACATATCGAACATGGGGTGGTCCAACTCGGCTATGAACATGGTCGGTACACCATAAACAGCGGTGCAGCGTTCCTTATGGATGGAGGCCAGCACCACCAGCGGGTCGAACTTCTCCACCATCACCTCCGTACATCCGTGCGTCAGACAGTTCATGGTAGCCAGTACGACACCGAAACAGTGGAACAGGGGTACACAGACGCAGAGTTTGTCATCCTGGGTGAATCCCATGTTCTCGCCCGTGAAGTAGCCGTCGTTGGCAATGTTATAGTGGGTCAGCATAACACCCTTGGGGAATCCCGTAGTGCCGCTGGTGTACTGCATGTTACATACATCGTGGCAGGACACTTGGCTCTTGGCCTCCTGCAACTCCTCGTCCTCGATATTCTGGCCCAGCAGCAACAGTTCTGCGGTGTTGAACATACCGCGATACTTCTCCATGCCGATGAATACTACGTTCTTCAGGAAGGGGAAACGTTCAGAGTCCAGGTGACCGCGCTCGCACTCGCGCAGCTCGGGCAGCATGGTGTACGTCATGTCAACATAGTTGCAGTCCCAGGTGCCGTCCGTGATGCACAGTGTGTGCATATCCGAGTCCTTGCACAGGTATTCCAGCTCGGCCTGTTTGTAGTTGGTGTTCACCGTTACCAGCACGGCGCCAATCTTGGCTGTTGCATAGAGGAATGTCAGCCAGTCGGGCACGTTCGTAGCCCAGATGCCAACGTTGGAACCTTTCTTTACGCCAATGGCTATCAGGCCCTTGGCCAGATTGTCTACACGCTCGTTGAACGTCTTCCATGTAAAGCGCAGGTTGCGATCCGAATAGACAATGTACTCTTTGTCTGGTGTCGTCTCAGCCCAGTGCTCGAGCCACTGTCCCAGAGTGCGCTCTGAGAGCTGATAGCCCTTACTGCCCGTCTCTGCGGGATATGTCCTGTCTGGCAGCGGACGGCCTGCCATATCTAATTTCACGCTACTCATTTCCATTCTTCAATCTTTCAACTTTTCAATTCTTTAGAATGGAATATACACTAAGGCGAGAATCTTGGCCGACTTGCCGGGGGCGCTGTGCACGTGGTGCTTGACGATGCTGTCATAGTAGATGCTGTCGCCGGGCAACAGAGAATATTTCTCCTTGCCGTAGTCTACCTCCAGTTCACCTTCCATGACGTAGATGAACTCTTCGCCCTCATGTTGGGAGAGCTTGTAGTCCAAGTTGTCAGAGGGGTTGATGTCGATGATGAACGGCTCCATGTGGCGTCCGGCCTTCTGCTGAGCCAGTGGGTGGTACTCCATGTGCTTGCGGGCATCAACGGCACCGTTCGAGAAACTGATGCTGCTGTCTGCCTCACGGTCCTTGGCGCGTGTAACTACAGGCCCTAAGGCATCGTTGTCATCCATGAATGTTCCCAGTCGCACACCCAGTGCACGGGCCACTTTGATTAGCGGACCCAGCGAGGGCAGGTTTTGGTCATTCTCAATGGAGTTAATCTGCTCTACAGACAACCCGCTACGTTCTGAAATTTCCTCGATGGTGAGGTTCTTCGATTCTCTGATTCCTTTGATTTTAGAACCTACAATGTTGTTGTTGGACATAAGTCTTTATTATTAAGTGTTGTTCTTACATTTTTATTTTGCGTGCAAAGGTACAAATAATTTTCGAAAATGTATAATAAAGAAAGGAAAAAAGTTGCAACCATTACTGCTCACAATATTAATATGTGGTTCGCACGCTATTGTCTTGCATATAGACGAGCAACAATGGCACCGCTGATATTGTGCCAAACGCTGAATATTGCACCGGGGATAGTAGCCATTGGGTAGGCGGCAAAATGCAGCGTGGCGAGGCTGGAGGCCAGACCGCTGTTCTGCATACCCACCTCAATGCTGATGGCACGCCGCTTGGTATCAGGCAGTCGCAACAGCCGGCCCGTCAAATAGCCTAACCCAAGTCCGCAGATGTTATGGAGGATGACCACCACTATGATGGTAGCACCACCTATCAGCAACTTCTGCGCATTGGCAGCGATGATGATAAGCACGATGAAGGCGATGGTAAGCGATGACACTGCTGGCAGGTAGGCCGTTGCCTTCTCGGTGAACTTCGGCCAGATACTCTTGACAATGAGTCCTGCCGCAATGGGCAGAATGACCACCCAAAGGATACTCTGCAACATACCTAACACATTGACATCGACTGATTTACCTACCAAAAACCAGACAAGCAGCGGAGTCAGCACAGGAGCCAGTAGGGTAGAGGTTGCCGTCATGCCTACCGATAGCGCCAAGTCGCCCTTGGCTAAATAGGTTATCACGTTTGAGGCCGTACCACCCGGACAGCAGCCTACAAGCACCACACCCACAGCCAGTGCCTCGTCAAGCGAGAAGAGCTGCGACAGTGCCCATGCCAGCAGAGGCATGATGGTGAACTGTGCCATACAGCCGATGATGACATCCTTCGGACGGCTGAACACAATGCGGAAGTCGTCTATTCGCAGGGCCATACCCATGCCGAACATGATGACACCCAGCAACGGATTGATAACAATGGGATTAATACCACTGAATGCGTTGGGCATGATGAGCGCCACTATAGCTGCCAGCAGCACCAAAAAGCCCATGTAGTCGGAAATCAGTTTGCAAATTTGTTTCATCATGCTGCAAAGTTACTATTAAGCGAGGAAAAAACCAAAATTTATTAGAGTTTTTAGAAAAATTCTTTGTAACTTTGCACCCAATTCCAGCCCATTATTGACGCAAGAGTTTACTCTTTGCTGATATTTTGTCTGGAATAGCTGCGTAGGCAGCCTCACCACCGTCTACATCCCTCCCTATTGCCTCGAGAAAGTCACCTCCACCTGAATCCTATAAGACCAGTTTGTCCCCTTGCACTAAGCAAGTACCCAAGCTATACCCAAGTCCTACCCAAGCCCACGGAGCACCTTAGGACTTGGCTACACCTTGGGAAGTACTTGGGTATGACTTGCCAAAGGCTTTAGCTGAATATCAACAAAAAGGCTTTTCCACCCTACGGGAAAAGTCTGATGATGACAAACTATGAAGCGAGTCTGTTCATGCTATAAATCAGAAAGATGATTGTTTTTGCAGAAAAAACGAGATTTCCTTTTGTAATTTGCTCACTTATTTGTACCTTTGCACCCCAAATTCAGGATTTAATGCATTAAACTAAATAAGTATGGCTAAAATGAAAGGTGCCATTGAGGTGAATACTGAGAGGTGCAAGGGATGTTCATTGTGCATCATTGCGTGCCCTCAGAAAGTCATCGCTTTGGCCAACAAAGTGAATCTGCATGGTTACCCCTATGTGGAGGCTGTCAACGAGGAGGCCTGTGTGGGTTGTGCCTCGTGTGGCATAGTCTGCCCTGACGGGTGTATTACTGTGTATCGTAAAAAAGTGGAGGAGTAAACTATGGCAGAAGAAAGAGAAGTTGTGTTGATGAAAGGCAATGAGGCTATCGCCCATGCTGCTATTCGTTGCGGATGCGACGGCTATTTCGGCTATCCTATTACTCCGCAGAGTGAAGTGATTGAGACGCTGGCTGAGCTGAAACCCTGGGAGACCACCGGTATGCAGGTGGTGCAGGCAGAGAGTGAGCTGGCCTCTATTTATATGGTATATGGTGCTGCCGGAGCCGGCAAGCGTGCCATGACCTCGTCGTCGAGCCCTGGTATTGCGCTGATGCAGGAGGGTATTACCTATATGGCTGGTGCTGAGGTGCCAGGCGTGTTTGTCAACGTGCAGCGTGGCGGCCCTGGCCTGGGTACTATTCAGCCGTCGCAGGGTGACTACTTCCAGGCTACGCGTGGTGGTGGTAACGGTGACTATAATGTCATTGTGCTGGCACCTAACTCAGTACAGGAAATGGCTGACTTTGTGGACCTGGCCTTCGAACTGGCGTTCAAGTATCGCAATCCTGCCATGATTCTGTCGGATGGTGTCATCGGTCAGATGATGGAGAAGGT
>DEWO01000148.1:1874-6838 GCA_002363695.1 Prevotella sp. UBA3208 | reverse complement strand
CCTCCGTTCAAGCCCCGTCGTACGGACGAGGAGGTTATCAAGGAGTGCCCCTGGGCTTCGACAGGTAAGCCAAAGAACAGAGAGCGCGTGGTCATCACGTCGCTGGAGTTGAAGCCTGAGGCTATGGAGGCTCGCAACCTGGCGCTGCAAGAGAAGTATCGCAAGATTCAGGAAACAGAGGTGCGCTACGAACAGCAGCAGATGGATGATGCGGACTATGCTATCGTGGCATTCGGTTCTGCAGCCCGTCTGTCCGAGAAGGCTATCGAGGTGGCTCGCGAGGAGGGCCTGAAAGTAGGCTTGTTCCGTCCTATTACGTTGTGGCCGTTCCCCACAAAGGAGATTGCCGAGTTGGCTAAGACAAAGAAAGGTATCTTGGTTGTCGAAATCAACGCAGGCCAAATGGTGCAAGACGTTCGACTGGCTGTCAACGGACAGGTATCTGTGGAGCAGTTCGGCCGTCTGGGTGGTATCGTACCCGAGCCCGAAGAGATTGTTAACGCACTGAAAACTAAATTGATGTAAGGCTATGGATAGAAATCAAATAGTTCAGCCGGAGAATATTGTCTGCAAGAAGCCGACGCTGATGAACGACAACAATATGCACTACTGTCCTGGCTGTTCGCATGGTGTGGTGCACAAGCTCATTGCCGAAGTCATTGAGGAAATGGGTATGGAGGATAAGGCTGTAGGTGTCAGCCCTGTGGGTTGTGCCGTGTTTGCCTATAACTATATTGATATTGACTGGCAGGAGGCTGCCCACGGACGTGCTCCTGCACTGGCTACCGGTATCAAGCGCTGCTGGCCCGACCGACTGGTGTTTACCTATCAGGGTGACGGCGACTTGGCTTGTATCGGTACTTGTGAGACCATTCACGCCTTGAATCGTGGTGAGAATATCGTTATCGTATTCGTCAACAATGCCATTTATGGTATGACGGGTGGCCAGATGGCTCCTACCACGCTGATAGGCCAGAAGACATCAACCTGCCCTTATGGTCGTGACCCCGAGATTCACGGATATCCTCTGAAGATTGCCGATATTGCAGCCCAGCTGGAAGGCACCTGCTATGTTACTCGACAGAGTGTGGAGAGTGTAGCCAGCATCAACAAGGCCAAGAAGGCGCTGAAGAAGGCATTCCAGGCTTCGATGGACGGTAAAGGCAGCTCGTTGGTGGAATTTGTGTCAACGTGTAACAGCGGTTGGAAACTGACTCCTGCCAAGGCCAACGAATGGATGAAGGAGAATATGTTCCCCTTCTATCCCAAGGGCGACCTCAAGGATACGACAGGCGAGAAGTAAGAAGGTTGAAGTATGAAGTAAGATGTAAGAAGTTATGAAGAAAGAAATAATCATTTCAGGTTTCGGTGGTCAGGGCGTGCTCTCCATGGGTAAGATTCTGGCCTACTCAGGACTGATGGAGGACAAGGAAGTGACGTGGATGCCAGCCTATGGCCCAGAGCAGCGTGGCGGTACGGCCAATGTGACGGTTATCGTCAGTGACGAGCGCATTTCGTCGCCCATCCTCTCTAAATATGACATTGCCGTCGTGCTGAATCAGCCTTCACTGGAGAAGTTTGAACCGAAAATCAAGCCTGGGGGCATTCTTATCTATGATGGTTTCGGTATCATCAATCCTCCGACGCGCAAGGATATTACCATCTATCGCATTGACGCTATGGACAAGGCTGCCGAAATGAAGAACGGCAAGGTGTTCAACATGATAGTGTTGGGCGGACTGCTGAAGGTTGCTCCTGTAGTGAGTGCCAACGGTGTGGAGAAAGCCTTGAAGAAGACGCTGCCAGAGCGCCATCACGACCTCATTCCCCTGAACATGCAGGCCATTGAGGAAGGCGGCAAGATTATTGCACAGCAATAAGAGCCGCTAACAGAGTAGTGAGCTCTACCAATAGGTATACGGCTCCGCAGCAATCACCAGTATAGCCGCGGAGCCGTTTCCATATCAACATATAAAGGAAATACAGCGCAACGGCAGGAATGAAGATAAGCAACTGCCAGTCTACGCGTGCATACATTATATAAATGTATAAGGCGATAGGCATTAGTCCCTGAATGGCGAGGCTGATGCCTGCTTTTACGTCGAACTTGCGGTAGACGGTGCAGTTTTTGGCTGTGTTCTCCGTGCGGGCATAGGGCATCATCTGGATGAGCTGGGCCGTCAGCATTTTAGCGTAGGGGTCAGCCACTGCCATCAGCAGAGCAGCATCCAATGGATTCATGCTGTGCAGGATAGAGAATAGCAGCAAGAAGTAGATGACGAGTGACAGCACACCATAGGTACCGATGTGCGAGTCCTTCATGATGTCGAGGACGCGCTGGCGGTCAGAACCACCTCCGCCAAAGCCGTCGAAGAAATCAGCTAATCCGTCTTCGTGCAAAGCACCAGTCAGGAGCAGGCGTGTGACGATAGCCAGCACAATGGCTACCTCATATGGGAATACCCATGTGCCGAAATAAAGGACGGCAGCCATGCTGCTACCTGTTAGCCAGCCTGTCAGCGGCCAATGTTCTACTACTGTTTTGTAGGTGTCCTTATGCGGTTGACGCAGGCGCCAGAAGGGCAGCCGGGTGAAGAATATAAAGGCTGCCCAGATGCGGTCGTACCACGTAGATGAGTCGATGGATTGTTGCATTAGAAGTATTTTGTTATTCGAGCATTGTCGAAGTTGTTCATTTCGTTAATCATGCGGACAGCAGAGTCGACGATAGGGTAGGCACACAGCGCCCCAGTTCCCTCGCCCAGTCGTAGCCCTAAGTGCAGCAGGGGCTCTGCCTGGAGAAAGTCCAGCATGAGCTTGTGCCCACTCTCGTCACCACAATGAGTGAATATCATATAGTCCTTTGCTTGTGGATAGAGTTGGCATGTAGCCATTGCACAGGCAGTCATGATGAATCCGTCTATTAATATAATAAGGTGTAGCTCGGCAGCACGCAACATGGCGCCAATAGCCGCCACCATCTCATAACCTCCGAAATATCGCAGCGGCAAGGTGGGAGAGGGAATAGACGAGATGGTTTCCTTATAGTGCTGTACCGCTTTTGACAGCACTTCATATTTATGGCGAATGCCGTCGTTGTCAAGTCCTGCTCCGGCTCCAATGCAATCTTTGAGGGGGATGTTGCCAAAGAGGTGGAGCCAAATGCTGGAAGGCGAGGTGTTGGCAATCCCCATCTCGCCAATATTGAGAATGGTACATCCTTTTTGGTGGCAGGCGTCCACCAAGTCGACACCTATTTGTATGGCTTGGTCGAACTCGGCTTCTGTCATTGCCGGCCCATCAAGGAAATTACGCGTGCCTCGGGCTATCTTGCGATTCAGGATTGCAGGATAGGGAGTCAGGTCATAGTCAACACCAACATCGACAAGGGTGAGGTCAAAGCCGTGTTGACGACAGAACATATTAACCCCGCCGCCACCACGAGTGAAATTAATCATCTGTTGCCAAGTGACCTCACGAGGTGATACACTGACCCCCTCGCGCTCAATACCGTGGTCACCACCCAGCAATAGATGACAGGGGTGGGAAAGGCTGGGGGAGAGCGTTTGTTGGATAAGGCAGACTTGCAGAGCCAATGACTCCAGTCGGCCTAATGAGCCTTTGGGCTTGTTCAGGTTGTCTATCTTGGCTTGTATGGTAGGGCGCAAGGCCGCGTCTGGTTTTTCAATATAGAATGTCTTCATTTTGTCTGACTTTTTTATCCTTTTATTCTCACAGGTATTCCGCTAACCATTAGTATCACTTCGTCAGCTTTGGAAGCGACATATTGGTTCATCCAGCCCTGCAAATCGGTGAAGCGACGTTGTATTGCATCTGTGCTAACACCACCAGAACCAATCTCGTTAGTCACGAAAATGAAGGTGGCATCTTGGCTTGTAAAGCGGTCGAACTCAGTCTTGATAGCTTCCAGCGCATCAGCGGCAGAAGGCTGTTCTGCATCGGGTTTGCTTTGGTCGAAAAAGAAGTTGGTACACCAGAGCGTGATGCAGTCAATGACAACCACACGTCCAGTTAGGACGTGACGACTGAGTTCGCGCTCTTCTTCAATATTAGTCCATTGAGGGCCTCGACGCTCCTGATGTCTAAGGACGCGCAGACGGAACTCCTCGTCCCAGATGTGCGCAGTCGCTACATAGACGGGATGCTCGCTCAAACTTAATGCCAACTGTTCTGCATACTGGCTTTTCCCTGAACGCTGGCCTCCTGTGATGAGTGTGATGTGTTTCATTTCATGCGCAAAGTTAATAATAATTCTGTTGATTTTTAGTGGAAAAGCCTAAATAAGTCAAGAATTACATTTATTTTTGTATTTTTTTCCTATTTTTTTTGGAACTTATTAAATTTTTTACTTACTTTGCACCCAAATTTGAAAAAGTATAGAAAAGGTATTTAATTTTTAAATTAATTAAAGTAACAATGAAAAAGTTATTTTTGGTAATGGCTGCAGCTATGCTGACAGCTTCTGCAAGTGCCCAGAGAACTGCTGTTACAGCAAACAAGGCACAAGACAATTGGTACATCGGTATTAATGCAGGTGCTGCAACTCCGATGCAGAAGTTTGGTGACAAGGGTTTCATGAAGGGCATTGCTCCTAAGGCTGGTCTCCGCATTGGTAAGAATCTGACTACTGTATTCGGAATCGCTCTCGATGCAGATTTCTATCTTGGTTCTAAGACTGACTCTAAGTCTTTGATGGGAAGCAAGACTTTCCTGAATTCTATGAACCTTGACGTGTTGGCCACTTTCAACCTGATGAACGCTTTCGCAGGTTACAAGGGTGAGCCCCGCACCTTCGAGATGATTGCTCTTGCCGGTGGTGGTTGGGATCATCAGTTTGGTGTTTCTAAGGCTAACGGTCTGAACACTAAGTTCGCTTTGGACTTCGCTCTGAACCTGGGTGAGAAGAAGGCTTGGCAGGTATATCTGGAGCCCGCTGTAATCTT
>DEWO01000148.1:0-1766 GCA_002363695.1 Prevotella sp. UBA3208 | reverse complement strand
GCAAAGTTCGATTCTCGTAACGGTCTGTTCCAGCTGAGCGCTGGTGTGAACTACAAGTTCGGCAACAGCAACGGTACTCACAACTTCAAGATTGAGGAGCTGCGCGACCAGGCTGAGATTGATGGTCTGAATGCAAAGATCAACGAGCTCCGTGCTGACAACAACGCTAAGGATGGCAAGATTGCTGCTGACGCTCGCGAGATTGCTGACCTGAAGGCTAAGCTCGCTGCTTGCGAGGCTCGTCCTGTACAGGTTGTTGAGGAGAAGGAGAACATCCTGCAGCCCATGGTTATCTTCCGTCAGGGTAAGAGCACTATCGACGCTGCTCAGTATGCAAGCATCGAGATGGTTGCTAAGTACATGAAGAACCACAAGGACGCTAAGGTGATTGTTCGTGGCTTCGCTTCACCCGAGGGTAAGGCTGAGTTCAACCAGAAGCTTTCTGAGAAGCGTGCTGAGGTTGTTAAGAACGCTCTGATCAAGAAGTACAAGATTGCCGCTGACCGCATCACTTGCGAGGGTCTGGGTGCTACTGACAAGATTTCTGAGGAGAACGACTTCAACCGTGTTGCTATGTTCATCGACACCACGAAGTAATTCTAACACTTAGATAACAAAAATCCCTACAGATTTGGTTCTGTGGGGATTTTTTTGTACCTTTGAGCCATCAAAACAAATATTACTAACTTGCAACTTATGAAGATAAAACTACTGTTTGTTTTTTTCCTGCTCAGCCAGCTGGCTATGGGACAGGAAAGGCGTGAGATTAATTTGAAGACGTGGGAGTTCTCACGCGACTGCAAAACGTGGTCTCAGGTACAGATTCCGCACGATTGGGCTATTGCAGGCCCTTTCGATAAGAAATGGGACTTGCAGCGTGTGGCAATCACGCAGAATGGTGAGACAGAAGCGACGGAGAAGTCAGGACGATCAGGAGCCTTACCTTGGATAGGCGAAGGCTGGTATCGCACGACGGTGGAGATTCCCCAGGGCTATGAGGCAGGAGAACTGGTATTCGACGGAGCAATGGCTGAGCCACGTGTCAGTGTTAATGGCCAAGAGGCAGGCTATTGGGCCTATGGGTATAATGCCTTCCGTGTGGACGTGACTCCTTTCTTGAAGAAGCAACCTACGTCAATTACCTCCGAGCTGGATATCAGCGTTCATTTGCAGAACGTGGAAGAGAGTTCGCGCTGGTATCCTGGCGCAGGATTGTATCGTCCTGTAAAATTGGTATTGACCCAGAAGACGCATATTGACGACTGGAGCATCTATGCTCGTACGATGAGCATTGATAAGGACGGGGCCGTTGTGGAGGTCGAGGCTCGTATTGTTAATCCGGTGAAGGGCACTGCACAGGTTTTCCTGAAGGGGCCTGATGGTGTGACGGCATCAAGTGGTGACACCCGTATTGAAGGCGACGGAAAAGTGTATGCCAAGTTCAAGCTAAAGAACCCTAAGCTGTGGTCGCCTGAGACACCTTCTTTATATGAGTTGAAGGTAGATGTCTATAAGGAACATCATGAAGTGCTTGATAGTAAGACCATCAAGACCGGTGTCCGTACCGTTCGCGTAGATCGTGAGCATGGTTTCCAGTTGAATGGCCAGACGCGCAAGATAAAAGGCGTCTGCCTGCATCATGACTTAGGCCCCTTGGGTGCAGCTGTCAATAAGTCGGCACTTATCCGCCAGATTCGTGCCCTGAAAGGAATGGGCTGTGACGCCATCCGCACTGCGCACAACATGCCTTCAACCATGCAGATGGA
>DEWO01000015.1:10314-12462 GCA_002363695.1 Prevotella sp. UBA3208 | reverse complement strand
GCTCTACGACGTAGGCGTAGTCGCTGTGCGAGAGGAAGTGTACGTCGAGTCCTGCATGTGCCAACCGGCCTCCATAGTAGCCGCCAATGGCACCCATTCCGATTACTGAGTATGTCATTCTTCTTTTTTTTAATCAAGATAATTGAACTTTCCCTCCTTTTTTTTTATCATGAATTAGTGAGTTACTCGCTGTAGTTGTGGTCGACGATGATGGAGAAGTGGTAGTCGGGGAAGTGGCTGCGGAGGTCGGATTCCATCGTGGCGGCAAATGCCTGGCTGTCTTTGACGCTCTCCTCGGGCACGATGTCGATGGTTATCAGGTTGCGATCTTCGTAATAGAAGAAGGCGTGTACCTGATGGACATCTGCATGGTGGGCGGCATACTCCATGACATCGTGCTGCAGTTTTCCTAAGCCCTGCACATCGGTGTTGATGGCATAGATGCCAACGGTCAGGATGACGTGGAATTTCTCATAGATGCGACTGGCAATGCTGCGCGTCAGCCGGTGGATGTCACGGGCTGTCATCGTGTCGGTCACGTTGACGTGCAGGGAGCCAATCATGGTGTCTGGCCCGTAACTGTTGATGATGATGTCGAAGACGCCGTGGACCTCCTTGAAACTCATGACCTCCGCTTTCAGGTTGGCCACGAAATCGGGCGAGATGCGGCTGCCCAGCAGTTCGTTGATGGGCGAGGCAAGCATCTCGTAGCCGGCCTTGAGGATGACCAGCGAGATGAGCGTACCGAAGATGCCGTCAAGATTGACGCCCCATATCAGCATGATGGCTGCCGAGATGAGCGTACCCAGCGTGACGACGGCATCAAACAGAGCGTCGGCACCGCTGGCTATCAGCGCGTCGCTCTTCAGTTGTTCACCCTTCGCCTTCACATAGCGCCCCAGCACCAGTTTGACGGCGATGGCAGCGATGATGACCGTCAGCGTCACCGTGGAGTATTGCGGCACGTTGGGCTCGATGATTTTCCTGACTGACTCTATCAGCGAACCCACACCGGCCATGAGCACGATGACGGCGATGATGATGGCTGTGAAGTATTCGATGCGCCCGTGACCGAAGGGATGCTCGTGGTCGGCAGGACGCTCTGAGAGTCGGGTGCCAACGATGGTGATAACGGCTGACAGCATGTCCGTCAGGTTGTTGACGGCATCCATGAGGATAGCCACCGAGCCGGCAACCAGTCCTACCGCTGCCTTAAACGATGCCAGCAGCACGTTGGCTGCTATGCCGATATAGCTTGTCCGGATAATTTGTTTGTTCCTGTCCATCAATCAATATTTCATTCCTTTAAAAGAGTTGCTTAGTGTACGGCAAGCCCCAGACCTTGGCAACGGCTTCATAGGTGCAATGACCATCGACCATATTGACACCACGCGCCAATGAGCAGTCGTCGCGACAGGCCTGTTGCCAACCCTTGTCAGCCAGTGCCAGCACATAGCGCAGAGTGGCGTTGGTGAGGGCAATGGTGGAGGTGTTGGGTACGGCTCCGGGGATGTTGGCAACGGCATAGTGGACGATGCCATCGACGGTATAGACAGGGTCGCTATGCGTGGTAGGATGCGAGGTCTCGAAACAGCCGCCCTGATCAATGGCGACGTCGACGAGCACGGTGCCCTTCTCCATCAGCCCCAACATGTCGCGGGTAATCAGTTTCGGTGCGGCATCGCCCGGAATGAGCACAGAACCAATGACGATATCCACGGTGGGCAACTCGCGACGGATATTGTGCTCAGAGGAGTAGAGCGTATGCACGTTGGCAGGCATCTCGGCAGCCAACTGCTTCAGTCGGGGCAGCGACACATCGGTGATGGTGACGTCGGCTCCCATGCCAGCAGCGATGCGGGCAGCAGCCTCGCCCACCGTTCCGCCACCCAGCACCAGCACACGGGCTGGTTTGACACCAGGCACGCCGGCCATCAGTTTTCCCTTGCCTCCCTGCGTCTTCTGCAGATAGTAGGCACCGTTC
Organism: Prevotella sp. UBA3208; assembly: GCA_002363695.1. Next base: position 10,478 of record DEWO01000015.1, on the reverse strand, counting down.
TGAGTAGCCATGCGTCCGGCAACCTCACTCATGGGTATGAGCAACGGCAGGGAGTGGTCGTTGCGCTCTACGGTCTCGTAGGCGATACAGGTGGCACCGCTCTTCAGCATGGCGTGGGTCAGTTCCTCTTCGCAGGCGAAATGGAAGTAGGTGAAGACGACCTG
>DEWO01000015.1:7651-10188 GCA_002363695.1 Prevotella sp. UBA3208 | reverse complement strand
CGATAGACATCCTCGATGGCGGGCAACAGTTGTGCGCCCACCGCCTCGTAGTCGCCGTCGCTGAATCCGCTGCCCTCCCCGGCAGTGCGCTGCACGCAGACGGTGTGTCCACGTCTCACTAACTCGGCAACACCCGACGGTGTCATGCCCACGCGGTTCTCGTTGTTCTTAATCTCTTTGGGAATTCCTACTATCATAACGGTTCAAGATTAATTGGTTCAACAATGAGGTTACAAAAGATGTCGCAAATATACGAAATATCTGCGACATGACAATGCTTGTGAGCTAATTTTTTCTGCTGTGTTTTGCGCATTACTCCTGGGGAGCGTCGGCCTGCGGGTTCTCCTTCGGGATGAGACTACGGCTCGTCAGCAGTCCGAGCCCTTCGGACTATCAGTCCGTCTGGTTCGGACTCGCAGTCCGCCTGGTTCGGACTGCACACGCCATTGGGAACAAATTTTGATTTTATCGATGCATTCTGTATGCTTTGGGCGACACTCCCTTCACACGGGTAAAGAACTTGCTGAAACTGGGCAGGTCGGCATAGAGCATCTGCAGGATTTTCTCCTTGTAGATATGGTCAGAATGCAGATAGTCACGGATTTCCAGCATCTTATCCGCCAGTCGCAGGGCATCGTCGTGCTTCAGCGCCACCTTGGGCTGATGTCCGCGTTGTAAACAACCTAAAGAGAAATTCAATAAGGCTTAGATAAAATTCTTGGTTTTCAGAATTTCTTTGTAATTTTGTCCCCGAAATGACAACAATTGCAATAGGACTACTAATTCCCCTTTTGGGCACTATGCTCGGGGCGGCATTCGTCTTTCTGATGAAGGACGAGATGTCGCCCCGTCTGCAAAAGTCGCTCCTGGGTTTCGCCTCTGGTGTAATGGTGGCGGCGTCCGTATGGTCGCTGCTCATCCCTGCGATGGAGATGGAGGAAGCCAAGGGTGCCTGGTCGGTATTTCCGGCTGCTGTGGGATTCTTGTTGGGTATCGCTTTCCTGTTAGCACTCGACGAACTGACTCCCCACTTGCACATCGGCACAGAAACCCCAGAGGGTCCACGTTCACACCTCTCGCGTACGGCTATGCTGGCACTTGCCGTCACCATCCACAACCTGCCAGAGGGAATGGCAGTGGGCGTGGTATTTGCCGGATCCGAAGAGGGCGCAGCAGGACTCTCATTGGCCAGCGCATTGGCTGTATCCATCGGTATCGCTATTCAAAACGTACCAGAGGGAGCCATCATCTCTATGCCCATGCGGGCAGCAGGCAATAGCAAATGGCGCTCGTTCGTCATTGGCAGTTTGAGCGGAGCCGTGGAGCCATTAGGCGGACTGGCAGTAGTGCTGCTGGCTTCGCTAATGACACCAGTGCTGCCCTATACGCTCGCATTTGCAGCAGGCGCCATGTTCTACGTTGTGATAGAAGAGCTCATTCCTGAGGCTTCAGAGGGCGAACACAGCAATCTGAGTACGATAGGTTTTGCCATCGGCTTTGTGTTGATGATGGTGCTCGATGTAGTCATGGGATAGATAGTTAAGTCATTAAGTCAATAACCCGCCCTTATTCGACGATAAGGGCGGGTTATTATATATGAGAGGTCGGAAAGTCTACTTCTTCTCTTCCTCTGCTACAGGCTGGTCAGCCTTGGCAGGAGCCTTCTTGGCTGCGGCCTTCTTTGCAGGAGCTTTCTTGGTCGCCGGTTTCTTAGCAGAAGCTTTCTTCTCTTCAACTGCAGGTTCATACTTCTCGAGACGGGCCTTCAGACGGGTAATCTCAGCGTCCTTCATCTCAATCTCGTCACCCTGATTGCGGATGGTAGTGAGCAGGGCGTTCAGTTCGTCGTTCTCAATCTCCTGAGGATAGAGGGCGTTGACTCTGTTGATGAAGTCACCCAATATGTTCATGTAGTTGGTGAAGGCATCGAACGGGCCGCTGTAGATGCCACGATCCAGACCTACGTTAGAGGGCTTGGTGGTCATGAAGCGGAAGTTGTTGGAAGCCTGCAGGTAGTCCCAGTCCTGATTGATGCGGGGATCGTCAGCAATGCGCAGGCGGTCGGCCACAGAGTAGAGTTTGTTGAAAGCCTCACGCTGCATGGCGTTACCCAGCCAGCATGAGCAGTCGCGCTCTTCGTCAACCCACGACAAGGTATCGGGCACATCCAGATTGCCCACACTCTTCACCTTCATGCAGATTTCAGTAGGTGTTGAGAACGTGATACCTTTCTCCTTGGCACAAGCAGGCAGAGCCTTCAGGAAGTCAAGGATGTTGCTGGACAGCGGCTGGGCGATACCCAAAGCAGACAGCTCCATGAAGATGTTGATGATCTGCTCCTCTTCTGGCAAGCGAGCAATGCGGTCTATATAAGCATCGGCAAACAGGGGATAACCTGCCCAGTCGCTATTGTTGAAGCGCAGCGAGATATCGTCTGACAATTCTACATCGCGCAACAACAGCTTCAGGTTGGGTGCGATGTTACAGTTGTAGACATAGTGGGGCGACTTCCAGCCGAGGACGTGCTTGGCACCCTC
>DEWO01000015.1:1040-7583 GCA_002363695.1 Prevotella sp. UBA3208 | reverse complement strand
TGAAGCCCATGGCAGCAATCTGTCCGCCGATGTCGTCAGAATAGATGAGCGATGAGTTGCGGGCTACAGTAGGCTTCTTGCCGAAGTACTCCTCCATCTTGGCACACTGCTTCTTGACGTCGAGGGCAAATGTCTCCTCGTTGGCCAATGAAGACAAACCGTGAGAGTAAGGCTCAGCCAGGAACTCTACGCAACCGGTCTGGTTGAGTTCCTGCAACTTCTCAAGCACCTGAGGAGCGTGCATCTCAAGCTGCTCAATACCTGTGCCAGAGAGTGAGAAGGCTACTTTGAAATACTGGCCATTCTCGCGAATCATGTCGCCGATAGCGTTCAGGGCAGGCATGTACGAGCGATTGGCAATGTCGGTGATGCTACGCTCATTCTCGTAGTCATCATAGTAATAATGGTCGGTACCGATATCGAAGAAACGGTAGCGCTTCAGATGGATAATCTGATGTATCTCGAAATATAAACAAATTGTTTTCATTGTCTTTTACTTTTTTACCTTTTAACTATTTTACCTTTTATTGTTCCCAGCCGAGGGTACGCTTGTAGAGTGTGGCAATCCAGGCACCGACTTTCTCCCAAGTAATCTGGTCAACCTCGTTCTTACCCTCTTCCTTGAGATACTTGAAGAGCGACTCGTTGGCGCAGATGCTGTAGATGGCGTCGGCCAGTGCATGAATGTCCCAGTAGTCAACCTTGATACAGTTGTTCAGAATCTCGGCGCAGCCTGACTGCTTGGAAATGATAGACGGCGTGCCGCACTGCATAGCCTCCAACGGCGAGATGCCGAAAGGCTCAGAGACAGAAGGCATCACGTAGACATCAGAATCCTTGAGGCACTCGTAAACCTGCTTTCCGCGCATGAACCCAGGGAAGTGGAACCGGTCGGCAATGCCACGCTCGGCAGCCAGTTGAATCATGGCATCCATCATGTCACCGGAACCTGCCATGCAGAAGCGCACATGCTTGGTGCGGCGGATGACCATGTTGGCAGCCTCGACGAAGTACTCAGGCCCTTTCTGCATGGTGATACGTCCGAGGAAAGTCACCACCTTGTCCTTACCCGTATGGTCCGGACGCGGAATGGCCTGATACTCTTCGGGCAACGGATATACTGCATTGTGAACAGTGAAGCACTTGCGCGGATCCTGATGATACTGGTTGATAACCGTCTGGCGGGTCAACTCTGATACGCACATGATGCAGTCGGCATTGTCCATACCATTCTTCTCGATGCTGTAGACGGTGGGGTTCACCTTGCCGCGCGAACGGTCGAAGTCGGTAGCATGGACATGGATGCACAAGGGCTTGCCGCTGACCTGCTTGGCATGGATGCCGGCAGGATAGGTCAGCCAGTCGTGGGCGTGGATGATGTCGTAGTCGAAGGTACGAGCCACCACACCAGCGATAATCGAGTAGTTGTTGATTTCCTCGTGCAGGTTGCCAGGATAGCCTCCTGCAAACTCCATGGCGCCCAAATCGTTGACGTGCATGTAGTTGAAGTCAGCATAGAGGTGATCGCGCAGGCGGAAATAGAGGTCGGGATCCATGATGTTCCCTACCCGCTCGCGCACATAGTCAGCCGACACGTCGCGCCAGGCAATGGGCACAGCATTCATGGCTACGATGTTGCAGGCCGAACGGTCTTCGTCGCCAAAGGGATGAGGCAGACAGAGCGTGATGTCCATGTCGCCCTGGGCGTGCAGGCCCTGAGAGATACCATAGTTAGCGGTGGCCAGTCCACCGAATACGTGAGGAGGATACTCCCATCCAAACATTAGTACTTTCATATAGCGTCCTCCTTATTTATTTTTGATAAGTGTACTTCTCCAGCAACTTCAGCGTACGCAGGATTTCAGCCACATTCATGGCGAAAGCCATAGCACCACGTCCGTGGAACGGCGGATTGCCGTCGAACAGTTCGCTGATAGTTCCCAGAGCATGATAGTTAATCTCGTCTTCGTAGCCCACCATCTGACGCTCGATGAACGACAGGCGGGTACGCTTGTAGAGCTTCAGACAAGCCTCCATGTAGAATCCGCCCAGCCAAGGCCAAGCAGTGCCCTGATGGTAAGCATAGTCGCGCTGCGTCTGCGGGCCGACATACATAGGATTGTAGCCGCCGCTCTTAGGCGACAGCGAGCGCAGTCCCTTTGGAGTCAGTAACTCGCGGGTACAGATGTCGAGCACGCTCTTCTTCTGGTCTTGCGACAGCGGCGAGTAGTCGAGTGCCACAGCGAAGATCATGTTCGGGCGTACGCTCCAGTCCATCATGTTGCCATCAACATAGTCCAGCAGATAGCCGTACTCATTCATGAAGGTGTCAACGAACGACTGCTTGCAGACCTCAGCACGCTTCTCTAACTTCTCTGCCAGTTTCTTGTCGCCGAACTCGGCCTCCAAGGCAGCACAAAACTTCAGGGCGTTGTACCACAGGGCATTGAACTCAACGATGTAGCCAGAGCGTGGAACAACAGGGCGTCCGTTAGCAGTCGAGTTCATCCACGTGATGGCCTTATCGCGACCATTAGCGTAGAGCAGGCCGTTGTCGTCGAGACGCATATTGGAGTTGCCACCCTCGATAACATATTTCACGATGTCCTTGACCAGCTTGCCATAACGTTTGTATCCCTTCTCGACACCGGCGTCCTTGGCGTACTGCTGGATAGCCCAGACAGCCCATAGAGGAACGTCGGGATGCTCAATCTCGTACATCTTCACGCTGAGAGGCTTGTCTTCCATAAACTCACGGAGACCCTTCTCGGCAGTCTTCATCACGTGTTCGAAGTAGTCCTGCTCACCAATGGCCAGCGTCAGACCAGGCAGTGCGATAAACGTATCGCGGGCACGGGCCTTGAACCAAGGATAACCAGCCAACAGATAACGGTCGTCACTGTCGTCAAGATGTTCCGGCGAACTGCCACTACGGCGATCGCGGAAGTGGAACTGATGAGCTGCAGCCACCAGACAGTGATAGAAGTTGTCGCGCGGCTGGCGAATGTCAATCTCTTTCTGGAACAGCGTCTTCAGCGTAGAGCTCTTAATCTCCTTCGTCGAAGCAGCGAAGATGATGCTCTCGCCCTTCTTGATGCTGACTTCGAAGTAGCCGGGTACGTAGAGGTCTTCGTTAGAAGCGTAGCCACGCTCCTGCTCCTTGGGATACTCAATGCCACGATACCAGTCGGGCTGGAAGACGAACTCGTTCTTCTTGTTGAACTGCATGTAGAGGTCAGGATAGCCAGCATACATACACGTCTTGATACCATTGTCCACCTCGTGGTACTCACGCGAGGCTGTGGCGTTCTCGTGTGTAAACTGGCGCACTGAACGGAATGCCAGGAAAGGACGGAAACGCAACGTCGTTGCCGAATGGGCATCCTCCAGCGTATAGCGAATCAGGATGCGGTCCTCATAGGTTTGGAAGATGGTCTCCCTTTTTAACACTACGCCACCAACGCGATAGAGCGTGGTGGGCACTACGTCGCAAGTGAACTCACGGATGTACTTGTGACCATTAGGGCTGAAGTTGTTGCCCTGATACTTGTGGAGTCCGAGATTGAACTCTGCACCGTGCTGAATAACCGTGCAGTCGAACGACGACAACAACACATGGTTCTCGTCATCGAGTTCTGGCACGGGAACAACGAGCAAACCGTGATACTTACGTGTGTTACAATCTACCAGTGTAGACGCACTGTAGGCACCAGAACGGTTAGTCCGAAGCAATTCACGACGGAGGGATTCCTCCAAGTTGGTCATTACAGCTTTTTCTAATCGTAAATAACTCATAGTTCCTTAATAGGGTATTTATTTTGTTTTAGGATTCGTAAAAATCTCCCTCAAAAGTACACAATTTCATTGTGACTGCAAAATAAAAAAGGCACTTTTTTTCAAAAACGCCTTTTTTTTCAGTTATTTCACATTTTCTTAGTCCGGAATGAGGAAATTTATGACTTCTTGTTCCACACTAATGCGATATGAGCCGACAGGTGTACCTATGAGTCGTCCGTCAACACCAACCAGTGCGTGTTTGGCCTCAACGACCTCCACCTCGCGGGTGCGATAGGGATGTACGCTACGGTGGTTCAGGAAGCGTCCCGTCAGCAGGAGCCATAGGCCGGCAAAGACCTGGACAATCTCGGCATGGTAGACCAGCGAGACGTCGAGCATACCGTTATAAGGCACTGCACTGGGTGTCTGTCCATAACCCGGACCAGACCCCACGCACATAGTCATAATCTTACGCTCTACAGTATCGTAGTTAATCTTGACTTTCACCTTGTACTCCATGCGGTGGAATATCATGAGGAACAGGGAGGCAATAAATGAGAGCGTACGCGAGCCCAACAGCGAGTGTGCCTGCCGGCGAAGGTTCATGACGTCGGCAATGAGACCCACATTGACACAGTTGAGAAAATAGCGATGACACTGTTCCTCCTGCTTGTTCTGGTAACGGATACAGCCCAAGTCTATCTTGCGTACACGATGCTTGATAAGCCAATCGACGGTCTGCTCCAAATTGCCTTCCTTGAAGTCCCAATAGCGGGCAAAATCATTCATCACGCCATTGGGTATGACACCCAAGGCAATCTCGTCGCGAACCTGCTTTTCTTCCTTCATCAGGCAATTGGCAGCATCGTTCAGAGCCGAGTCGCCACCCACTACAATGATGGTCTTGTAACCATTATGGATAAGCATGGTTACAAGTCGCTCAACGCTGTCCGTAGACTCGCTCTGCACGAAATCGTACTGAACCTGACGTTCGTCCAGCGCCTTCTGGATTCGCTCCCGTTGCTTGTTGCTATGTCCTTTGGGACAGTACAGAATGCCCCATCTATTTTGTTCAGAATTCATAGTCCAGAGTTTTGAGTTATCTGTATAATTGCTTTTACTTTTTCGTCCATAGGCTGCAAGGCATCTATCCAATGAATGGCGAATCCACGGCGCTCCATACCTCGGAACCAAGTCATCTGCCGTTTGGCAAACTGGTGGATGGCTATTTCCAGACGTTGGAACATCTCGTCGTAGGTGACCTGACCTGTCACGTACTCCGTTACGAACTTGTACTCCAATCCGTAGTATATCAAGTCTTCTGCAGGAATACCCTCGTCCAGCAGGCCCCGCACTTCATCAACCATTCCCCCTTCCAATCGGGCTTTCAGCCTGTTGGTGATTTTCTGTCTTCTCGTCTCTCGATCGATGTTGACGCCAATGATGACGGAGTTGACCGGGGGCAGTTCACGACGTGGCACCGGATGATGCAGGTTATAGGTTTCAATCTCAATGGCACGGATGGCTCGCTGACACGAGTCCACATCCGTCTTATTGTGCATGTTGGAGCCGTTCTGTCGCTTCAGTTCCACCAGCATCCGCGTCAGTTCGTCCAGCGTCTTGTCTTCCAAACTTTTCCGGAGTTCAGGATTCTGCGGAACGGGGGACAGTTTGTAGCCTTTCAGCACAGCTTCAATGTACAGTCCTGTGCCACCACACAAAATAGGAGTCTTCCCTCTACCTATTATATTATGATAGGCGTCGAAGAAGTCCTGCTGATATTGGAACAGGTTATATTTGGTGCCTGGCTCTGCAATGTCGATCAGATGGTAGGGAACATCTCCGTAGTCTTCAAGGTCCTTACCCGTCCCAATATCCATCCGACGATATACCTGTCGCGAGTCGGCAGAGATAATCTCCCCGCCAACCTCTCTTGCCAACGAGGCAGCCAAAGGGGTCTTTCCGCTGGCAGTGGGGCCAAGTATGGTAATCATCCGTTCCGACATATGCTGACAAGCAAGACTAAATATCGGCTATATCACGTCTTCTTTTCTCAGGTAATACTTCATGCTCTCACGGGCATTCAGTTTGTATTTCAGGTCGTGGAAATTGTCTATCACCCAGCGTCCGTCCTCATACACCATATCGATTCGGGCCGGCGTGTACGAGTCTGCACTGTAGGCCACAAAATTGACAGATGCCGTCATAACGGAATCCATTGACAATCGGCTTACCTCAAAGTCGTCAAAGGTTACAATGCCTGGTTCACGAGTCATTGTCCAGTGCTCTATCTCGAAAAACAAGGTGGCAGTCTCTTCCTCTTTACAACGCACTTGCATAAGCATCTTGTTCCACGACTTCGAACAGTAGGCCTTGTCAAACAGGTCGCCCATCGGGGCACCACCCGTACTCATAGTGTTATATCGGACCATGCTGAATATACTTCTCGCACGCTCCAACACAATGCCTTTTTCAATCATCTGCTGCATCTCACTGTTCTGGGTGCTGACCGATTGCACACTATTTTGAACCAAGACCGTGCCGGCATAGTCCCTTGCTACCTCGTCCTTGTTCTTCTGGCAGCTCATCAGCACAACAGGTATGACAAACAGCCACCAATTGACCTTAAAAAACAACAAACTTTTCAATGGTTATGATATAAACTATAAATTCTGGTTGCAAAGATAAACAAAAAAAGCCGTCCGACAAAATCGGACGGCAATTTTTTTATTCGTTGAAATGATTATTTCAGCTCAGCGAGGTACT
>DEWO01000015.1:655-948 GCA_002363695.1 Prevotella sp. UBA3208 | reverse complement strand
TTGTCGTACCAAGCAACAACCTGAACCAGAGAGTTGCCGTCGCCAATCTTAGAAACCATAGTCTGGTTAGCGTCGAACAGAGAACCGAACTTCATACCGATGATGTCTGAAGAAACCAGCTTCTCCTCAGTGTAGCCGAAGCTCTCGTTGGTAGCAGCCTTCATAGCAGCGTTGATACCCTCGACAGTAACCTCACCCTTTACAACAGCGTGCAGGATGGTGGTAGAACCTGTAGGAGTCGGAACGCGCTGTGCAGCACCGATCAGCTTGCCGTTCAGCTCGGGGATAACCAG
>DEWO01000015.1:317-450 GCA_002363695.1 Prevotella sp. UBA3208 | reverse complement strand
TCTGGATAGGAGCGAAGTCGTTCAGAGCCTTGGTCATAGGAGCCAGACAGTTAGTGGTGCAAGAAGCTGCAGAAATAACGGTGTCGGCGGGAGTCAGGGTCTTGTGGTTTACATTGTAAACGATGGTGGGCAG
>DEWO01000015.1:0-258 GCA_002363695.1 Prevotella sp. UBA3208 | reverse complement strand
GGTCGTTGCCGGCAGGAGCAGAGATAACAACCTTCTTGGCACCAGCTGTCAGGTGAGCAGAAGCCTTCTCCTTAGAGGTATAGAAACCTGTGCACTCCAGAACAACATCTACATCCAGCTTGCCCCAAGGCAGCTCAGCAGCGTTAGGAATAGCATAGATAGTAATCTTCTTACCATCAATTACGATGTAGTCCTCACCAGCCTCAACAGTGTGCTTGTTCTCACCGAACTTGCCACAGAAACCACCCTGAGCGGTAT
>DEWO01000012.1:1359-5438 GCA_002363695.1 Prevotella sp. UBA3208 | reverse complement strand
TTCTGACGGCTGCGCTGACGGCATTCGGGACAGTATCGTGTATAGGCTATAACCCCGCATTATAGCCGCCCCTTACCAAGGGGCTCTAAAGGGACACGGACCGTTCTGATGGCTGATGGCTGAAGGATGAAGGTTGAAGAATTAAAAAAAAGCACACAAAGGGAGAGTCCCTTCTGTGTAAAAAGAAAGGGAGGCACCCGTAGGTGGGATGCCTCCCTTTATCTCGCTTTGAGTAACAGGGGTTACTTAAACTGCCACCAGTCGAGACGGAGGTCACCGCTGGTCTTGTCGAAGCAGAGGTAGAGGTCGTGGAGGCCTGCGGCTCCCTTGACCTTGGTGGTGAACTGACGGAAGCGGTCGACGCTGCCAGTGTCCTTGATGGTCAGCACACCAATGACGGGACCGTCCTGACTGTCGAGGCGGAGCGTAACGGTGGTAGCGCCCTTGGCGGCTGCAGTCATGGCATACGACTTGGCACCCTTGTCGCCAAAGTCGACACCACGGACGCGGATGTACTCGCCGTCGTTCACGTCGGTGACATAGCAGTTGCCCACACCCACGATGTTGAGTCCGTAGCCCCACGCCATGGTCTCTGCCTCCACACGACGGTAGGGGTTGAGCGGCTGCAACTGCTTCAGCGGCTGCTGGTCGAGCCAATAGGGCACTTCCTGAATGGTGCCGTCGGCATTATAGGTGATTTCAGTGGCAGACACCGAGCGGCGCTCATGGTGCACGAAGGTCTCGAGGTGCATCACGTCGTAGTTCTGACCGAAGACGTAGGAGTGGCCCTTGTAGTCGCAGATGCCGGGATGGTTGCCACGGTCGCGGTTGGTAGGACGCATGATGTAGCCCTTCGACTTCCATGGTCCCTTGGGCGAGTCGCTCATGGCATAGCCCAGTGCCTCAGGACAGCAGGTGGTGGCATAGGCCAGGTAATAATGGCCATTACGCTTGTAGAGCCACGGACCTTCCTGGTAGTGGTCCAAGTGGTGGTCGAGCTTATGGATTTCTCCCTTGACAGATATCATGTCGTCGTTCAGCATCACCCAATAGGTGTTGGGGTTGCCCCAGTACATATAGGCCTGTCCGTCGTCGTCGACATAGACGGTGGGGTCGATGTCCTCCCAATGTTCACGTTGCCATACCAGGGGTTCGCCCAGAGGGTCTTTGAACGGGCCATAAGGCGAGTCACTGACAAGCACACCGATGCCATGACCATGCAGGGGAGCATAGAGATAGTATTTCCCATTACGTTTGACGGTCTGGATGGCCCACGCACCGTTGTCGCGGGTGCGCCACGAGAAGTCCTTCAGCGAAGCCACGGCACCGTGGGCGGTCCAGTTGGCCATGTCGGTAGTAGACCACAACAGCCAGTCGTACATGAAGAAGCCTGCCGACGAGCGCTCGTTGGGGTCTTTAATCTCGTCGGGCGACGAGTCGTGCGAGGTATATAAGAACAGCGTATCGCCAATGACCAATGGTGACGGGTCGGCAGTGTACTTTGTCTGTACGATAGGCATGTTGACCTGTTCCAAGCCACGCATCTCCCACCAGTCGAAATTGAAGAGCTTCGGACCCTTTCGTCCCTTGAAGGCGAAATAGAGGTCGTGGGTGCCACGGACAATAGCGGTGAGGTCGATGGTCAGCGTCTGCCACTGCTGCCAACCGCCTGTGCCCGGAACATGGACCGTGCCGAGCAGCTGGCCGCCGAGGCTGTCTATGCGTATCTCTATCTGGCCGCCGCGCAGTCCGCTGGCCACACGGGCGCTGAACGTACGGGGCAGCCGGCCGGCAAAGGCAACGTTCTGCAACTTGATGTAGTCGCCGTTGTGGATGTCGCTGACATAGACACCGACGTCGTCGCCCTGCTCGGTCTTCACACCACGCGAGAAGGCCATGGTCTCGGCCTCCACCCGACGGAAGGGGCAGAAGGTGTCAACAGGCTTCACGCCCTCGGCGGTGGGCAGAATGGTGGGGAACGAGCCGTCGGCATTGTATTGGAACTCTTCGACGGCCACGCTGCGCCCGAAGCCTCCGCCACCAGGCAGCTTGCCCGTGTGGTAGAAGAAATAGGAGTGTCCCTTGTAGTCGGCCACGCCGCAGTGGTTGGTAAACGAGCCTGTGTCGCTCAGAGGCATGATGACGCCTGCATAGGTCCACGGCCCTACGGGCGACGGTGCGGTGCTGTACGAGATATGCTCAGGCACGCCACCGGCGGCATAGAGCAACTGGTACTGCCGGGAACTTGCGACTTTAAACTTTCCACTATCCACTTTACGCAGCCAGGGGCCCTCGACATACGAGTCCTTATACTGCTTACCCTTTTCACGCTTGCTCATCATGGGACCGCCAAAGGCTTCCTCAGTCATGTCGAGTTTGCCGAGTTCACCACTATAGGATATCATGTCGCGGTTCAGCTTCAGGTAGTACACCTGCGGATTGCCCCACATGAGCCATGCCTGTCCGTCGTCGTCAATCATCACCGTAGGGTCTATGTGGTCCCAGGAACCGTTCTCGAACAGCGGTTTGCCAATGGCATCGCGGAACGGTCCCGTGGGCGAGTCGCTGACGGCTACGCCGATGGCCATACCGTTGGACAGCCTGGAGTGGGCACAGATGTACCAAAAGAACTTGCCGTCGCGCTCGATGCACTGGCTGGCCCAGGCACGGTCGTCGGCCCACGAGAAACTCTCCAAGGCCAGCGGTGAGCCATGGTCCTGCCAGTTTACCATGTCGCGAGTGGAATAGACGCGCCACTCCTGCATCCAGAAGAAGTCGGCATGGTCCTCATCGTGACCTGTGTAGACATACATAGTGCCATCATGCACCATCGGTGCAGGGTCAGACGTAAACCACGTCTGCACAAAGGGGTTCTCTGACCGCTGGTCAGAGTGTGGCGTTGCATTCTCTGACCGCTGGTCAGAGTGTGGCGTTGCATTCTCTGCCATGACCACGGAGGTCATGCCCAGAACCAGCATAGTTGATAATAGTTTTTTCATATCTCTCATATCTTTTTACTTAAACAACAACGGAGCCATCTCGCGCAGCGAACGGCGCCACGTCAGGAACTCGTGGGCCGTGCCCTCTGAGACATATCCGACGGCAGGCAGACCGGCAGCCTTCAGCGCCTCCGTGCTCTTGCGGATGGCATCAGGACGCTCCTTGGAGCCACAGCTCTGGAAGATGAGGCGGGGCTGATGGGCTGGCGTGATGTCCTCGGGGGCATACTGACCGCCGGAGAGCAGGCCGTAGTAGCCGAACACTTCCGGACGGCGCAGGGTGATGAGCTTGGTCTCAAAACCACCCATGGACAGACCGGCCATGGCTCGGTTCTGCTTGCCCGTCTTGGTCAGGAAGTGGGAGTCTATATAGGGAATGAGTTCGTCCACCAGCACGGTCTCGAACTCCTTGGCCGTAAACTCATGGATATGACCGAACTTCACGTCGTTGGTCATGCCGTAGGTCATGACAATGATAAACGGCACGGTCTTACCCTCGGCAATGAGGTTGTCCATAATCAGACCGGCACAGCCCTGACGGAACCAGCTGGTCTCGTTCTCGCCCCAGCCGTGCTGCAGGTAGAGCACGGGGAAACGCTCCTGCTTGGTCTTAGCACCTTTACCCGTCGTCTGTCCATACGTCGGTGGTGTATAGACCCATGCCGTACGAACCTCACCCGTGCTCTTCGAGGGGAAGAGTACCTGGCTGACATTGCCGTGGGGCACGTCCTGACGCAGTTGGTAGAAAGCCTCGTCGGGGGCAGGAATCTCCATGCCACTCTCCCAACGGCACGAGCCGAAGAAGTTGTGTGTACCGGGGTCGTTGACCACAGCGCCGTCGATGGTCAGGTGGTAATAGTGGAAGCCCGGGTCCTCCGGTTCTTCGGTGACACCTGTCCACACGCCGTCCTTATCTTTGCGCAGCACGGTACCGCCGCGTCCGCCCAGTCCGAGGCTGACAATGACCGACTTGGCATCGGGGGCATTCAGGCGGAAGCGCACATAGCCCTGACTGTTCACCTGCGGATACTGCTGACCAGGCTGGTTCCAGCGGTTGGGCTTGAAATCATCCTTTACCAC
>DEWO01000012.1:0-1301 GCA_002363695.1 Prevotella sp. UBA3208 | reverse complement strand
TTGTCGACGGCGGGGTTGAAGTCGCGGATGATGCGATAGACGGGCTTGGGCTTGTAGTGCTCGTCGAAAGGCAGCGGGTGGTTGTTCACACCCAGCCACGAGTCACGGTCTGAGAGGTTCCAGAACGTCACACAGTCAATGACGTCACGGTGCTTGCGGAAGATGCGGAAGATGCGGTTGTACTGGTCGTTCTGCAAGGCTTGCAGATAGGGTGCCAAAGGCTTGGCCTCGCCACGCGAGAACTGCAGCTGGCCACCCATCTCGGTGTTGGTGCGGACATCAAGTTCGGTGACGTGGATGTGCTTCACCAGCTCCGAATACTTGGTGATGGCAGCATCAATGTCCTCTTCCGAAGGTCCGTAGATGTTGTAGTGGCCCTGCATACCGATGCCATGGATGGGTACGCCAGCCTGCTGCATCTTCTTCACCATATCGTAGATGCGGTCGCGCTTGCCGGGGTCGCACTCGTTATAGTCGTTGTAGAACAGCAGCGCATTGGGGTCGGCCTCGTGGGCATACTCGAAAGCCTTGGCAATGAACTCATCGCCGCAGAGCTTCCAGTGCTGGCTCTCGCGGTAGGGATTGCCCGGTTGCCACTTGCCGTCGCGAAACTCCCCACGGGGATTGTCGCTGATGGCCTCGTTCACCACGTCCCAGCAGTAGACCACATCCTTGTAGCGGTTGACCACGGCGTGGATGTGCTCACGCAGACGCTGGTAGAACACTTCCTTCTTAACAGGACGTCCTTTCTTGTCCTTGAACATCCAGTCGGAGAACTGCGAGTGCCAGCAGAGGCAGTGTCCGCGCAGCTTGATGCCACTCTGGCGGGCAAAGTTGGCAATAGAGTCTGCCCCACCCCAGTTCCAGACACCTTCGGCAGGATGGACGGAGACGGGCTTCATGTCGTTCTCGGCTGTCAGGCTGTTGAACTCCTGTCTGACGAGCGCCATCTGCTCGGGAGTTGATACATTACGTTTGTTCACTGCGACACCTACCATAAAGTAGTCTTTGTAGGCATCTTTCAGTCCGTCTGCATAGCTGTCGACAGCTAATAGACAGCATCCAATAATAAATAGGATAGATCGTTTCATTGTTGGTTGATATTAATAGGTAAATGTATAAGTCTTTCCTGGCTCCGTCTGCACGTCGTATTCATAGACGCGAGGAACGGGCTTGATGGTATTTGGTTGGTTCGTATGCGGATGTTCCAGCACCTTGACCTCAGCAGGTGCATAAAGCGGATTAGGACAAGGTCCCTGGGCTGGGCGCAGTCCCTTGCCCTTCAAAGGCACATAGGAGCG
>DEWO01000137.1 GCA_002363695.1 Prevotella sp. UBA3208 | reverse complement strand
CCGACAGCTGGAAATCAAGAACCGACAGTTGCAGCGCGAACGCAACGTAGTTGTGGCGCAGAACAAGCAACTGGCCGTCGAGCGCGACCGCGCCGAAGCAGCATCCAAGGCCAAGACAGCCTTCATCCAGAGCATGACGCACGAGATACGCACCCCGCTCAACCATATCAGCGGCTTTACCCAGGTGCTCGCCATGCCCGACTTCGAACTGCCCGCTGCCGAGCGACTCGAAATCAGCAAGCACATCCAGGAAGGAACGCTGCATCTGACCAACGTACTCGATGACCTTATACAGATTTCCGACCTGGAGAGCAGCACCGAACTGCCGCCGGCCGAAGACTATTCGCCTGCCGCCATCGTGGCGCAGGCCTTAGAGACTATCCGCCCGTCGGTAGCGGCAGACGTGACGCTCGAAAACCATTGTCAGTTGTCTGACGAACTGATGGTCAGCACCTATCCCCATCTGATACGGACAGTCCTTGCCCGCTTGCTCGACAATGCCGCCAAGTTCACCCACCTTGGCAGCATCACGCTCTCGCTGACCCAGGAAGGCGACCGACTCCGATTCTCCGTAGCAGACACCGGGCCGGGAATTCCTGCCGACAAGCGCGAATACATCTTCGAACGCTTCGCCAAGCTCGACAGCTTTGCACAGGGGACCGGTCTCGGGCTCTCCGTAGCACGCATGATAGCCGAACGACTCGGCGGAACGCTCACCCTCGACACCGACTATACGGGCGGCTCAAAGTTCGACCTCGTCATCCCCGCATCATTCAAATCGTAAATAAGCAGAATTTAAATGAAAAACAGGCTTTACTCCCTCGTAGGCTTCTCGCCGCTGCGCGACAACCTCAAGACCGAAGTGCTGGCCGGACTCACCACCTTCGCCACCATGTCGTATATCCTGGCGCTGCTGCCCGCCATGTTCGCCCCCCTGGAAAAGGTCGGTTTTCCCGTTGCTACCGTATTCACCGCCACCGCACTTGCCACCATCGTCGGCACACTGCTCATGGCCTTTCTGGCACGCAAGCCTTTTGGGCAGGCCCCGGGACTTTCGCTCAACGTGTTCTTCATCGAGACCGTCTGCCTCTCGATGGGCTATCCGTGGCAGTTCGCACTGACTGCCGTCCTCATCGAGGGCATTCTCTTTGTCCTGCTCTGCGTGAGCAATGTGCGCCAGGTCATCTTCGACATGGTGCCGACTTCGCTCAAATATGCCATCGCCGCCGGCATCGGCTTCTTCATAGCCATGATAGGCATGAAGAGCAGCGGAATACTTGCCACCGGAACTGTTTTCAATCATATCAATACCCTGACCAGTCCCTCCTCGCTGCTCTTCCTGCTTGGACTGGTGCTCACGGGAGCATTCGCTATCGTGCGGTTGCGGGGAGGACTCTTGCTCAGCATCGTAATCGTCACGCTGGCTGGCATTCCTCTGGGAGTAACCACACTGCCCGACACGTTGTTCTCGCTACCCGACACGCCAGCCCCACTATTCTGCCAGTTCTCGTGGGCCGATCTGCTCTCGCCCGACCTCTGGGTCTGCGTGCTGACCATGCTTTTCTTCGACATCTTCGACAGTCTCGGTACTATCGTCGGTGTGATGGCCACCTCGGGCAGTATCCGTAAGAACGGACGGATACCCCATATGCAGCGCATCATGCTCAGCGATGCCATCGGCACCGTGGGAGGAGCCTGCCTGGGAACCAGTACCGTGACCACATACGTCGAGAGTGCCACCGGTGTAGCCGAGGGCGGGCGTACCGGACTTACAGCCCTTGTCGTTGCTCTCTGCTTCGCGCTGAGTCTGTTCTTCGCCCCGCTGTTCCTGGCCATCCCTGCCGTTGCCACCGCCCCCGTCTTGGTAGTGGCTGGCTTCCATCTCTTCGGCTCCGTTCGCCACATCAGCATCTCGCGCCCAAGGGAAGCCGTGCCCGCCTTCCTCTGCATCCTGCTCATGCCTATCACGGGCAGCATCACTGACGGTATCATCTTCGGACTCGCCACCTATATTATACTCTCATTCATCGAGGACTGGACCGGGCGGCTCAAGGAACCAATTGTCCCCAATATACCTGAAGAAGGAACAGAGTGACATGAAGATAGGGTAGTAAACCATCTCCTCGAAACTTTCTCTGAAGAACAAAAGAAACTCGTTTCTTTTGTTCTTCTCTCGTTTTTTCGTAACTCTGCCATCAAAGATGGCGAACTTACTCTATCTCGGCAAAAAAAGAAACAAGTTTCTTTGTTTTGCTCTCGATTTTTCGTAACTTTGTGCGCAAATTATGATTATGGAACGACAAGAGTTTGAAAATTACATGCAGAAATATGCTGACCAGATAGAGAAAATCCGTCAGTCAGCTCATGAGCTGCACCAGAGTGTTAACCAGCTTTATGGTGACTCACTGCCTTACGGCTATCATCTGGACATGGTGGTAAATGGTATTCGCGATTTTGGCCATTTGGTGTGCGCCTGCGAGGACGATGTGTTGCCGCTGTTCTTTGGCGGCTACTATCACGACAGCATTGAGGATGCCCGCCTGACGTATAACGATGTGATGAAGACGGCCCGTCAGTTCCTGAAGGAGGAACAGGCTTTTCTGGCTACGGAGATAGCCTATGCGCTGACCAACGACAAGGGACGTACACGCGGCGAAAGGGCAGGGGACAAGTACTATCAGGGCATCCGCCAGACTCCTTATGCTCCCTTCGTCAAGTTGTGCGACCGTCTGGCCAACATCACTTATTCGTGCTCGGGTGTCGATGGCAGTGATCCGCGCATGAAGGAGGTGTATAAGAGCGAGATGCCCCATTTTCTGTCTGCCATCAATCCCCATAGTGACGATCCGCGTTTTCAGGTACCTCACGAGGCTGTGGTCAGGTTGGCCGAGTGCCTGATAGACGACATGGAGCGCGAAGAGCGCGAAGGCAAAGTCTGGTGGCACGAGTATTAGTTCATAGTTCATAATTCGTTATAGTAAAATGGCATTAGGTAAGTGGATAGGAGGATTCTTAGGCTTTATGAGCGCAGGGCCTTTGGGCGCTCTGGCTGGCATCGTGCTGGGAGGGGTGTTTGACTCCATGCTCGATGCAGTGAATACGCCTGAGACCCAAGGGACTTTCGACGGACAGAGCGGCTTCGAGTCGCAGACATACGGACGGCAGCAGGCTTATCAGGGACAGCGCAACAGTTTCCTGTTCTCCATGCTGGTACTGGCTTCCTATATCATTAAGGCTGACGGTAAGGTGATGCACTCCGAGATGGAACTGGTGCGCAACGTGCTGCGTCAGAACTTTGGCGATGTGGCCCGTCAGCAAGGCGACGAGATACTGAGAAAACTCTTTGACGAGCAGAAACGCGTGGGAGCCTATCAGTTCAAGCAGACGGTGATGCAGTGCTGTGGACAGATAGCCCACAACATGGACTACTCGCAGCGTTTGCAACTGCTCAATTTCCTCGTGCTGATTTCGCAGGCAGACGGTCGTGTAGACTCAACAGAGGTGACTGCCATGAAGGAGTGCGCCCAGTGGATGCAGATGTCTGTCGACGAAGTGGACTCCATGCTGGGACTGGGCAAGGACGACCTCGAGTCTGCCTACCAGGTGTTGGGTGTCAGCCCCTCGGCTACGGATGACGAGTTGAAGAAGGCTTATCGCAAACTGGCCTTGGAGCACCATCCTGACAAGGTGGCCGCCTTGGGTGAGGACATCCGCAAGGCTGCCGAGAAGAAGTTCCAGGAAATCAATGCTGCCAAGGATAAAATATGGAAGGCCCGCGGCTTGTGAAACAACCACCTATTGTCATTCCTGAAGGTTGTACTGAGGTATTGCTCCATGCCTGCTGTGCTCCCTGTTCATCGGCCATCGTCGAGTGGCTGCTACAGCACAACGTGCGCCCCACCATTTTCTATTACAATCCCAACATCTATCCTCGCGAGGAGTACGACATCCGTAAGAATGAGAGTAAGCGCCATGCAGAGTCGCTGGGTTTGAAGTGGATAGACGGTGACTATGACCATGAGGGGTGGCGACAAGGGGTCTGCGGACTGGAGGGAGAACCTGAGCGTGGACGTCGCTGTGAGCAGTGCTTCACGCTGCGACTTGTCAAGACAGCCCAAAAGGCACAAGAACTGGGCATCGCCTATTTCGCCACTACGCTGGCCTCCAGCCGCTGGAAGAGCCTGGAGCAGATAGAACGTGCAGGCCACGTTGCCGAAGAAGTCATCAACAACACGTCCCAGCCTTCACCGCTCAGCCCTCAACCGTCAGCCTTCAGCCTTCATTTCTGGGCTCAGAACTGGCGCAAGGGCGGACTACAGGAACGGCGCAACCAGCTACTGAAAGAATACGACTTCTACAACCAGCAGTACTGCGGCTGTGAGTTTTCGCAGCAGAAAGATTAAAAACGGGGCTCATTATTTGTCAGTCTCGTTTTTTTTATTTAATTTTGCACCCCAATATAAATAAGGTATATATGTTTGAAAACTTAAGTGACAGACTTGAACGGTCGTTCAAGATACTGAAAGGTGAGGGAAAAATCACCGAGATCAATGTAGCGGAGACACTGAAAGATGTGCGTAAGGCCCTGTTGGATGCCGATGTGAACTACAAGGTAGCCAAGACATTCACTGACACCGTGAAGCAGAAGGCTTTAGGTATGAATGTGCTGACGGCTATCAAGCCCAGCCAGCTGATGGTGAAGATTGTTCACGACGAGCTGGCCGAGCTGATGGGCGGCAAGGCCGTAGAGCTGAAACTGGAGGGCCATCCGGCCATCGTGCTGATGTCGGGTCTGCAAGGTTCGGGTAAGACCACCTTCTCTGGTAAGCTTGCCAAGATGCTGAAAGATCGTCAGCACAAGAGTCCGTTGCTGGTGGCCTGCGATGTCTACCGTCCTGCTGCTATCCAGCAGCTTCACGTAGTGGGCGAGTCGGTAGGCGTTCCAGTCTATAGCGAACCCGACAACAAGAATGTGGTTGAGATAGCCCAGCACGCTATTCGTGAGGCCAAAGCCAAGAACTATAACGTAGTCATCATCGATACTGCCGGCCGTCTGGCTGTCGACGAGGAGATGATGAACGAGATAGCAACCCTGAAGGAGGCTATTCAGCCCGACGAGACGCTCTTTGTGGTTGACTCCATGACGGGTCAGGATGCAGTCAACACGGCCAAGGAGTTCAACGACCGTCTGGACTTCGACGGTGTGGTACTGACCAAGTTGGACGGTGACACCCGTGGCGGTGCTGCCCTGTCGATACGCACTGTCGTCACCAAGCCCATCAAGTTTGTGGGTACGGGCGAGAAGATGGAGGCTATCGATGTGTTCCATCCTGAGCGTATGGCCGACCGTATTCTGGGTATGGGCGATGTGGTGTCGCTTGTGGAACGTGCTCAGATGCAGTTCGACGAGGAAGAGGCCAAGCGCCTGGAGAAGAAGATTCGTAAGAACAAGTTCGACTTTGATGACTTCATGGCTCAGATTCAGCAGATCAAGAAGATGGGTAACATCAAGGACCTCGCCTCGATGATTCCTGGTGTGGGCAAGGCCATCAAGGATATAGACATAGACGACAATGCCTTCAAGGGCATTGAGGCCATCATCAATTCGATGACTCCCAAGGAGCGTCAGAATCCCGACATCATCAACCAGAGCCGCCGCCTGCGCATTGCCAAGGGCTCGGGCACTAAGATTGAGGAGGTCAACCGCCTCATGAAGCAGTTCGACCAGACGCGTAAGATGATGAAGATGGTCAGCGGCATGGGGTCCAGCCGTATGGCCCAGATGGCCGCCGCTATGAAGATGAAGGGTGGAATGCCGAAATTTTAAGAATGAAAGATATGCAACTTATTGACGGAAAAGCAACAGCAACGGCCATCAAGGCCGAGATTGCAGAAGAGGTGAAGGCCATCATGGCACGTGGAGGCAAGCAGCCCCACCTGGCAGCAGTGTTGGTAGGCCACGATGGTGGTTCTGAAACCTATGTGAAGAACAAGGTGCTGGCCTGCGAGGCCTGTGGCTTCAAGTCCACCCTCATCCGCTATGAGGCCGACGTGACTGAAGAGGAACTGCTGGCTTGCGTGGACAAGCTGAATCGCGACGACGATGTCGACGGCTTCATTGTCCAGCTGCCTCTGCCCAAGCACATAGACGAGCAGAAAATCATCGAGGCCATTGACTATCGCAAGGATGTAGACGGCTTCCATCCCATCAATGTGGGTCGCATGGCCATCGGGCTGCCATGCTTTATCTCGGCAACGCCCCTGGGCATCATCACCCTGCTGAAGCGCTACAATATCGAGACATCAGGCAAGAAGTGCGTCATTCTGGGACGCTCTAACATCGTGGGCAAGCCCATGGCCCAGCTCATGATGCAGAAGCAGTATGGCGACGCCACCGTCACTGTCTGCCACTCGCGTTCGAAGACGCTGAAGGAGGAATGCCGCGAGGCCGACATCATCATTGCTGCCATTGGTCAGCCCGACTTTGTGACGGCCGACATGGTAAAGCCCGGAGCTGTCATCATAGACGTAGGTACCACCCGTGTGCCTGACGCAACGCGCAAGAGCGGCTTCCGTCTGAATGGTGACGTGAAGTTCGACGAGGTGGCTGACAAGTGCTCGTTCATCACTCCCGTACCTGGTGGAGTAGGGCCTATGACCATCTGCTCGCTGATGAAGAATACCCTCGCTGCAGGCAAGAAGGAATACTACAAGTAGTTCGTAATGATGACTGCGCAGGAGTGGTACGAGCAGGGCAATGCCTATCGCAAGGAGTCCAAGTGGCACGAGGCTATCAACTGCTACATTCGTGCCATTGAGCTGGACCCCGACAGCCCCGCTGTTGAGGCTAAGCGGATGCTCGACGACATCATGGCCTTCTACTGCAAGGATATGTACAATCCCTGAACCTGTTTCCTGTATTCAGGTTCAGGGATTACCCCAATAACTTACTAAACTTATTTTTTATCAACTATGAAACTTCTTAATCTTTCTGCCAAAATGCTGGTGGTGGCCCTTGCCGCCTGCTGCACCTCTGCCGAGGCTGCTGACATCCAGCGTAAGCAGCTGCTCAACGACCAGTGGCAGTTTGTGTTGAACGACAGTGACTTCACCAAGTCGCAGGCTGTCACGTTGCCCCACGACTGGAGTATCCACCAGCGCTTCGATCGCAATGCCGTCACTGGTGGCGAGGGAGCCTATCTGCCTGCTGGCAAGGGCTGGTATCGCCGGATGCTGACGCTGGGCAAGGACTATGCCGGCAAGAAGGTGCGCCTCTACTTCGAAGGGGTCTACATGAACTCGCGCGTCTATGTCAATGGTCATCTGGCTGGAGGCTGGCCCTATGGCTACTCGTCGTTCTGGGTCGATGCCACGCCTTATCTTCAGGCTGGACGCAACGAGATTGTGGTCAGTGTAGACAATTCGCAGCAGAAGAACTGTCGCTGGTACTCCGGCTCTGGCATCTATCGCAACGTGTGGCTCGTCACCACGCCCAAGACCTACATTGATGACTGGAGCATCCAGGTGACCACGCCCGACGTACACCACGTGCTGCTGACAGCCAACGTCATCCGCGAGGACGGTACCACCTTTTCCATCGAGCGCAAGCTGGAGGTGGCTCAGCCTAGGCTGTGGTCGCCCGACAATCCCTATCTCTACAAGGCAGAACTTGAAGCACCTGGCGGCGACAAGGTTAGTGTCAGCTATGGCATCCGTACCATCGAGTATGACGCTCGTCGCGGACTGCTGCTCAACGGCAAGCCACTGAAGCTTAACGGTGCCTGTGTCCACCACGATAACGGCATCCTGGGGGCTGCTGCCTACGACGAGGCGGAATATCGCAAGGCCAAGCTGATGAAGGAGGCTGGCTTCAATGCCGTCCGTACCTCGCACAACCCTCCCTCTGAGACCTTTCTCAGAGCCTGTGACGAACTGGGGCTGCTGGTCATTGACGAAGCGTTCGACGGCTGGCGCGAGAAGAAGAACGACTACGACTACCACCTGTTGATAGACCAGTGGTGGCAGCGTGACATCGACGCGATGGTGCTTCGTGACCGTCTGCACCCCAGCATCTTCTGTTGGAGCATAGGCAACGAGGTTATCGAGCGCAAGAAGATAGAGGTCGTCAAGACTGCTCACCAGATGGCAGAGCGCATCCGTCAGCAGGATGCCCAGCACCGTCCTGTTACCTCAGCTCTTGCAGCCTGGGACAGCGACTGGGACATCTATGACCCGCTGGCTGCCGAGCACGATATCGTTGGCTATAACTACATGATATTCAAGGCAGAGAGCGACCACGAACGTGTGCCATCCAGGGTGATGATGCAGACCGAGAGCTTCCCCCGTGACGCCTGGCGTAACTATCGGTGGGCGATGGACCATGACTATATCCTCGGAGACTTTGTGTGGACAGGACTCGACTATCTGGGCGAGTCGGGCATCGGACGTTATTACTACGAGGGCGAGGTGCCTG
>DEWO01000054.1 GCA_002363695.1 Prevotella sp. UBA3208 | reverse complement strand
TGTCAGTTTGGCGAAATCAATGTCTATGCCGACCCTCTGGCCCGTCAGGGGATGTTGCAGATGCTGCCCTACTGCTTTGCGGAGCATCGTTACCCGGGAGTACCTGCCATTCAGCTGCACGAAATCCGTCCCCACGAGCCGTTCCGCATTGGCGACGTGGACATCATGCCTTTTCAGGTGATGCATCACGACCTGCCTATCCTTGGCTATAGGCTGACTTCTGCTGATGCGGACCTGACCTATATCACGGATATGAAAACTATCGATGCTGCCGAACTTGACTACCTGAACGGAACGCGTATGCTGGTAGTCAATGCCTTACGGAAAAAGCCCCACCACAGTCATCAGACTGTCGATGAGGCTGTTAGTTTCGCACGGCAGATTGGTGCTCCGCAGACGTGGCTGATTCATTCCAGTCATGACATAGGCCGACATGCAGAGGTCAACGCCCAGTTGCCTTCAGACATTCAACTGGCCTACGACGGTCAGATCATTGAACTTTAATCGCTGCCTTTTAGCGGAACAACAGGTCGTGTAGGGTACACAGCGATTTCTCCTTGGTCGACGATGAGAAGACAAAGAACAGCGCATGTTTGCCGTCGTACGTGCTTAGCTTAGGCAGCTTGACAGTCAGCTCCGTAGCGGTCTTGGGCATCTTGGCTGTCAGTTCGATGGTACCCAGCAACTGTCCGCCTTGCGATGTCCACGGACGGTCTATCATCACCTGGATAGTACCATCCAGACCCTCAGGCGTCAGGCGTAGCACTAACTCCACATCATTACGTCCCTTGGTCTGGTCAAAATTAAAGTATTTGTAGCCTACAATGGAGCCGTCGGTATTGTTGACAACGGCATTGGTGTTATTGCGGATGTCGTAGGGGGCGGCAAACTTGTCGTCAGTACCGTAGCCGGCTTCTACGTACGAACCGTAGAATGTGTTGTTTGGCCACTCGTGTACTGCCACCTTGGGACCTGTGTACCAGCAGGCAATACCTGCCGAATGACGCTCCGACGGGTCAAGGCCGTTAAGGGCAAAGCCCTCGGAGGTGTATGCTCCCTCGGAAATTTCTACCTTGCCGCCTGCTCCTTCCTCTACCTTGACGGTAATGGGGGCCACCATGGCCTGACGGGCAAACTCGTTGAGGCCCGACTGGCGATGATAGAACACGTACCACTGGCCGTTAATCTCGCAGATGCTGCCGTGAGTATTACCCGATACGTTGGCCGAGGCAATGGTGTCGCCCTTGGCGTCTATTTCGCGGGCACGTCCGTCAATGATGGTGCCGCCATAGGTCCAGGGACCCAGGGGATGGTCGCCATAGGCGTAGGCCAGCGTATAGTTGGTGGTGGGCAATCCGAACTCGCCCTCCTCCGTGAAGCGGCTATAGATGAACACGTACTTGTCCTTGATTTTACGGATGCTGGACGCCTCGAAGAAACGGAACACGCCGGGCTCCTTGTATCCAGGTATCATGTGGCTGACCACTTGGGTACCCGGCTTGACAGTTGCCATTGTGGCGGGGTCAAGCTCGGCACCGTTGGACTCGCCGAAGCCCCAGTAGCCATAGACACGTCCGTCGTCGTCCACAAACACGGCAGGGTCAAAGCCTAATACGCCGTCTACTTGATTGGGATTATCCTTCTGCCAGTTGCATACCTCGAAGGGACCGTCGGGGCGTGAACTCTTGGCTATCAGCCCGTTGCGATAGCCTGTCTGGTCGTTGGGGAAGAGATAGTATGTCTTCTTGCCGTCGGCTCCCTGTACCATCGTTACGTCAGGTGCAAACAGCACATCGGCGGTCTTGGCAGTATCGAAAGGCTCACCCTTGGCATTCTTGTCCACGCGTAGTATCTCGCCGTCGTAACGCCATAGGTTCAGCGAGTCTACCGAAGCAGACCATACCACCTGTTCGCGTCCGCAATAGTCGGTAATGCGGGTGTCGTGTGAACCATAGATGTAGACACGTTGTTTGCCTGGCTGATCAGGGTCTTCGAAGACGTATGGCTCGCCGTCAGGAATGTGCTCCCAAAGGGGCAGGTAGGGATTGCCGACAGTCTTCAAACTGGCTTGTGCCGTTGTTTCAGCCCGATGGCTGCAAGCGGTGAGTAATGTGCCACATGCTGCGGCAAGAACCATGCTCGTAATCGTCTTTGTGTTCATAGGTTTAATGTTTATAGTTTCTTCATGTTCTTTTTGGGGTTATCGCTTAGTCCAAGTCCACCACCGTGATGCCTGCTCCTCCGAACTGTACGTGCTCGTCCTTGGCACTCTTTACGTTGGGGACGGTGTGCAGGTATTGACGGATGAGTTGGCGCAGGATGCCTGTACCCGTACCGTGCAGGATGCGCACACGGCTCAATCCTATCAGGATGGCGTCGTCGATGAAGTGCATCACCGTGTCTATCGCTTCGTCACCGCGCATTCCACGGACGTCAATGTCCTGATGGAAGTTCTGCTTACGATCCTCCATGGTGGCTCGTGTCATGTGGCTGGTCTGGATAGCCAGATGGGCGTGCTTGTTGGCAGAGTCCGCCCCTTTGGAGGGGTTGGCGGCGGTTGTTCTCTCCAACTGTTCCAGTTTCACCTTGCTGCGCAGTCCTCCGAAGATGACGGTGGCTTGCTTGCCTTGTATCGATTCTATCTCGCCGACGCTGCTGGTGCCCTTGATGCGGACATTGTCGCCCTTCGCTAACGGACGGTTCGCATCGTTCAGGTTGGCTTTGGCACGTTCGGCCAGCTTCTCGCTGACGGCCTTCTGCTCCTCGCCCTTCTTCGCCTTGCGCTGCTCCTTGCGGGCCTTGCGCTCTTGCATCTGTCGCAACTTCTTGGCAAAGTCTTCTTCGCTCATCAAACCCTGCTGGTCGTCGCTGGTCACCTGTTCGCGGAATTGTTGCAGTTCCTCACGAATCAGACGTGTCTGCTCCTTCTCGGCCTGCGCCTCCTTGATTTCGCGGATGGCGTTCTCTATCTTCCGGTTGGCCTCCTTCAGCAGTTCGTCAGCCTGCTGCTGGGCACGCTTCAGAATCTGCTTGCGTTCGCGTTCTATCTCCTCCAGATTGGTCTCGTAGCGCTGGATGTGTCCCTCCAGCGACTTCTCATGCTGGTGAATGGTCTGACGCTTGCCCTCCCAGTAGCGCTTGTCGCGGACAATGTCTTGCAGGTATTTGTCGCTCTGTATGTACTCTGAGCCTACTATCTCTGAGGCGTCGTTGATGACCTCGTCAGGTATGCCCGTCTTGCGGGCTATCTCGATGGCGAACGACGAGCCAGGCTGACCGATGCTGAGCTGGAATAGGGCCTGCATCTGGTGGCGGTCATAGAGCATGGCTCCGTTGACCACGCCCGGATGGTCCTCGGCAAAGTGCTTCAGGTTCTGGTAGTGGGTGGTGATGACTCCGAAGGCCTCCTTCTTCCAGAACTGCTTCAGCACGGCTTCGGCAATGGCACCGCCGATGGTGGGTTCCGTGCCGCCTCCGAACTCGTCTATCAGCAGCAGCGTCCGTGCGTTAGCCTGCTTCATCATGTTCTTCATGTTCAGCAGGTGGCTGGAGTAGGTGGAGAGGTCGTCGGCTATCGACTGCTCGTCGCCGATGTCTATCATGATGTCGTGGAAAATGCCTACGGTTGAGCGGTCGCCAATGGGGATGCTGAGTCCGCATTGCAACATATATTGCAGCAGACCGACCGTCTTCAGACATACCGACTTGCCGCCCGCATTGGGGCCGGAGATGATGAGCAGCCGTTTCTCCTTGGTCAGTATGATGTCCAGCGGAACCACCTTCTTGTCCTGTTTGGCCAGCGAGCGTTGCAGAAGGGGATGAATGGCGCGAATCCAGTCCATCGTCGGCTCGTCCTTGGCGTCAGGCTCGAAGGCCTGCATCTGCTCAGCCATGTTGGCCTTGGCCTGTATCAGGTCTATCTGTGCCAGAAAGCGGTAGGAGTCCAGTACTTCCTGTACATGTGGACGCAGTTCGTCGGAGAAAACTGTCAGTATGCGCACTATCTCGCGGCGTTCGGCAGCCTCCAACTCGCGCACCTTGTTGTTAGCCTCCACCACCTCGGCAGGCTCGATGAATACTGTCTTACCCGTAGCCGACTCGTCGTGTACGATGCCATTAATCTTACGTTTCAGCCCAGGTGCCACGGGTATCATCAGTCGACCGTCGCGCAATGTGGGGGCAACGTCTTGAGCCACCAGCCCTTCGCGCTGGGCCGTATGCAGTATGGTGTACAGCGTGCGCGAAATCGAGCCCGCCGTCTGTTCCATGTCGTGACGGATGCCCGCCAGCACCATCGATGCCGAGTCCTTGATGTGGCCGAACTTGTCCAGTATGGAGTCAATACGGCGTATTATGGCTGGAAACGTCAGTACGTTCTCTGCCAGCCTGTGTAGGGCAGGGTAGGAGTATCGGGGTTCGAATCCCTCTCTCTCCGCGTCCTCCGTATGGTTCAGGAAGACGACTATCTTCCCGATGGTATCCAGCGAGCGGCGCAGGTCCCACAACTCTTCTTCCTCCAAATGTGTGTTCTCCAGACGGATGCGGGCTACTGACTCGCGCACGTCAAAAAAGAAGTTGAATTCCGGCTTCTCCGTGCTTTGTAGCATACGACGGAATTCGCGCACCTGTTCCAGTTGCTCGTTGACCACCAAAGCCTGGTCCGAGAAGACTATTTCGTCTACCTTCTCCTGTCCCAGCGTCGAGAGACACAGTCCCTTCAGCAACCGTCGTATTTCGTCGAATCCTATCTTCGATTCAAAGTTCTTAGGATAAATCATGCTGCAAAGGTACGATTTTTACCTCTCTTTTGCAAAAAAGTACGCAAAAAATTTGCAAGATTCAAAAAATACTCTTACCTTTGCATCCGCTTTTCGAGGCAGACGAGCACTGGAGAGATGGTAGAGTGGTCGATTACAGTAGTCTTGAAAACTACCGTACCGAGAGGTACCGGGGGTTCGAATCCCTCTCTCTCCGCAAACATCGCTGAAAATCAGCAAGTTACAAACTTACACCCAGATTTACACCCACTTTTGGTGAATCTGGGTGTTATTTTACACCCACTTTTTGGGGCACCTTTAATAGACGATATGTTAAAAGTGTTAAAGTTTCAATTTGTACTGATTTTCAGTCTGTTACAAGCGTTTATTGCGTTTTTGAAGCATATAGCACTCTCTCCAGTCATTCCAACACCCCATATCGTTAGTATCATAAAGTATCATCATTTGCCTGTTGGAAACGAACCTAAATGGGCTTTGTAACTCTCTCAATTGGGCATAAAGAAGCCCGCCAACTGACCTCGAACCTTCAAAGTATGCCATAAGTGGTCGACTTTCGAGCGTGACGGGTGCTTCTTCTTCCCTATTATATTAGGTAGAAATGGCTTTTTGTTACATGTTGAACAAGTCTTGTTCCGTTGGTTTGCGAGTCTTCTGGGCTTTGGCCATCGGCTCCAGTGACCAGCCAAACTCCTTTAGGTTTTCCTTCAGAGCATAGTTGATAATGCTCTTCCGGCGGTAGGCATCGGTGCCGTTCTTGAACTTTGGCTGATGCTCTTTTTCCTGGATCACTTGTATCACCTGAACATAACTGTCATAGCTACGCCCAGCCTTCAGGCAAATCTGGCGCATGTAGTGCTTCACCTCATCGTCATGCAGATAATGGCTCAGCAAGGCTTCCAAAGCTTGTTCCTGGACATCCTTTGATTGGTTATACCACAGATTCTGTTTGAGCCGTTCGTATGGTGTCAGATGCTCTGTAGGCTCCACGTACTCCTCAAATGGCGACAGAGGTTCATCGCCCTTCTGCCACGGCTTTCCATCACCCTCCTTGGGAAACTCCTTTGTGTAGATGAAGATGAAAACAGACGATACTTTGCCGCCACGCCCCTTCCGAGGCCCTTCTTGAAAGTCGAACCAGAGATTAGAGTGATTGGCCGTATAGAGTTCGTATAGTTCCATCTGAGTGGCTTCGAGGATGTACGAGCGTACTTCCCTAAAGCTGGTATAGATGGCCGGGGTAATGACCCGCTTTGTGCGAGGATCACGTATCTCGTCGAGGTTGAAGATACGGCGAAAGTCCTCCATCTTAATAGGAACCACCCGTTTCTTGAATACATTGCCAACGGCCTGTTCGCCCCT
>DEWO01000163.1:13261-22350 GCA_002363695.1 Prevotella sp. UBA3208 | reverse complement strand
TGGCGCTTGTTGTCGACCTTCACGATGACGGTGTTCTCGCCATCCTTCAGCAACTCGGTGACATCGTAGTTGAACGGTGTGAAACCGCCCACGTGATGGCCTGCTTTCTGTCCGTTGACGTAGACATGGGCATCGTAGTTGACTGCTCCGAAATATAATAAGGTGCGACGGCCCGCCTCGGGATGATGCTCGAAGCTGCGTTTCAGCCATACCGTTCCCTCATAGAAGAACAGCCGTTCGTCCTGCGTGTTCCAGTCGCCGGGAACGTTCATTGTCGGGGCTTTGTCGAAGTCGTACTCTATCAGGTCTTCTGGACGCTGAGGCTTGGCGTTGCGGAAGAATCCCCAGCGTGTGGGATTCATGCGGTAGTCGTAGTAGCCTTCCTCCTGCACGTCCACGATGTAGTTCCACGCTCCGTTCAAGGATGTAGCCTGACGCGCAGGCACGTTGCCGAGCAGAGCCACCTCCTTGGCACTTGCCGTTGTGGCGAGGAAGCAGCCTGCAAGGCATAGAAGCATTGTCCTGTAGTTCATCATATCAATAGTCAAAGTTGCCGAACTCGCTCTTGATGGTCAGCGAACGGGGGCCTTCCTCGATGTGGCCAACCACCTGGGCGTCGATGTTGAACGAACGAGAGATGTTGATGACTTGTTCGGCCACTTCGGGACGGACGTAGATTTCCATGCGGTGTCCCATGTTGAACACCTGGTACATCTCCTTCCAGTCGGTGCCTGAGCACTCGTGGATGGCACGGAACAAGGGAGGCACGGGGAACATATTGTCCTTGACGACGCGGCAGTTGTCGCCCACGAAGTGCAGCACCTTGGTCTGTGCGCCACCTGTGCAATGTACCATGCCGTGGATTTCGGGGCGCAACTCGTCAAGCAGGCGCTTGATGACGGGAGCATAGGTGCGGGTGGGGGAGAGCACCAGCTGTCCGGCATCGACAGGCGAACCGTCGACGGCATCAGTCAACTGATACTTGCCGCTATACACCAGGTCGTCGGGTACTGCGTGGTCGTAGCTCTCGGGATATTTCTCTGCCAGATACTTGGCAAAGACATCGTGGCGGGCTGAGGTCAGGCCGTTGGAGCCCATGCCGCCGTTGTAACGATGCTCGTAGGTGGCTTGTCCTGTGCTGGAGAGACCTACGATGACGTCGCCCGGGCGGATGTTGGCATTGTCGATGACGTCAGCACGCTTCATGCGACAGGTGACCGTAGAGTCGACGATGATGGTACGTACAAGGTCGCCTACGTCAGCCGTTTCGCCGCCTGTGGGGTAGATGCCGATGCCCATCTGGCGCAGCTCGCTGAGCAGCTCGTCGGTACCGTTGATGATGGCCGAGATGACCTCGCCCGGCACGAGCATCTTGTTGCGTCCGATGGTGCTGCTGACGAGGATGTTGTCTACGGCACCCACGCACAGCAGGTCGTCGGTGTTCATCACGATGGCGTCCTGGGCGATACCCTTCCAGACGGAGAGGTCGCCCGTCTCCTTCCAGTACATGTAGGCGAGGCTCGACTTGGTGCCGGCACCGTCGGCATGCATGATGTTGCAATACTCAGGATCACCACCCAGGATGTCGGGGATAATCTTGCAGAAGGCCTGTGGGAAGAGGCCTTTGTCTATGTTCTTGATGGCGGCATGTACGTCCTCTTTGGCTGCACTCACGCCGCGCTGCATATAGCGGTTGTTCATTGTCAGAGATATTATTGTTGCGATAGAATCGCAACATACTTTAAAACACTGGACTTAGAATTTCACTTGGGGAGCTTTCTCGGCACCGGCCTCGGCCTCGAACTTGGTCATCTTGTCAAAACCGAAAAGGCCGGCAAGGATGTTCTTGGGGAAGCGGCGGATGGTGACATTGTAATCCTGCACAACGGCGTTGAACTTGTTGCGGGCCTCGTTGATGCGGTTCTCAGTACCTTCGAGCTGAACCTGCAGGTCGCGGAAGTTCTCGTTGGCTTTCAGGTCGGGATAGTTCTCCTGAATGGCAATCAGTCGGCCGAGGGCGGCACCCAGCTCGCCCTGAGCCTGCTGGAACTCCTTCAGTTTCTCGGGCGTCATGTTCTCGGGGTCGAGGGTTACCTGAGTAGCCTTGCTGCGGGCGTTGACAACACCCTCCAGGGTCTCCTTCTCGTGCGAGGCATAGCCCTTGACGGTCTCTACCAAGTTGGGGATGAGGTCGGCACGACGCTGATAGGCTGACTGCACGTTAGCCAAAGCGGTGGTAGCCTTCTCCTGCTCACCGACCATAGAGTTGTAACTACTTGCAGCCCAACCGCCGATGATGACTACGGCTGCGATAATTGCGATAAGGGTCTTGTTCATTTTCATCATGTTATTGTTTTTGTAGTTTCGAGATTTCGATGTTTCGATGTTTTTTACCAGCGGGAGGTGGCACCGCCGCCGCCGAAGGAGCCTCCGCCGAAGGAGCCTCCGCTGAAGCCGCCTCCGCCACCTCCACCGAAGCCGCCTCCGAAGCCACCGCCGCCTCCGCCAAAGCTGACGTGCTCCACCACGCGGAAAGGATTGACGATGAGGGGTACGGTACCCAACAGTCCCAGCCATTGGTACTTTCGGTTCAGGCGGAGATAGAAGATGCACCAGCCCGTGAGGAAAAGGAAGGCCAGTCCGATGGCAGCAGCAGCCTCGTCGTCGAGTTCGTCGTCATACTGACCTGACAGTTGCGACATCTGAGGCAGTTCTTTTTGCTGGAGGGTAGAGTAGAGTCCTTCTACCAAGTATATCATTCCGCTGTCGGGCATCTCGGCACGCATGGCTGGAACCACATAGCGCTGTTCCAGCCGGTGACACTCGGCATCGGTAAGGTCGCCCTCCAGAGAGCGTCCCGGCGACATATTGATGGAATGGTCCTGATAGCCAACGACCACCATGAGTCCACGGTCGTCAAGACCTACACCGTACTTGTTGCCGACATCCTGTGCCATGCGGAAGGGGTCGTCGTTCTCGATGTGGTTGACAACAATGACGACAGGCTGTATGCCCAGTTCTTTCTCGAGCTTCTGGAGCGTGATGTTCATGCGGTCCACGGCCCCTTGGGTCAGCACACCGTCGGGGTTGGAGACATATTGTGTGGCGTCTTGCAGGTAGGGAATGGGAATGTTGTCTGCATTCCAATAGGTCGTCTCAGTCTCAGCAGAGGAACCGTCCATGACGGCGCTGGAAGTGGGTGCACTCTCATCAGCGGGCATGTATGCTCCGCAGCATACCATTGCCAGAAGGACGCCGACGACGAAAGTCCATCCCCAGATTTTGCGCCAGCGGAACCACTTGGGGTTGGCCAGCTTGTAGTCGTTGAACAGCTGACGGCGCTTCCGCGTATATTCGCCCTTCAGCACATCGTACTTCTGGGAGTATTGGCGGCGCAGGCGTGAGGAGCCTAAATTCAGCACAGACTGACTCGTCTCCATGTCATAGGAGGCTATCAGGGCGCGGATGGCATCGTTGTATTGCCGTGTCAGCGTGTTCAGACTCTCAACGTAGGTGCTCATAGCGTTGTTACTTCTCGTGCCAGAATTCCCAGGAGGAAAAAGCCTGTAGCAGCAGCATCTCCAGCCCGTTCTTGGTTTGGGCACCATATTGTGCGCCACGCTTCATGAACAGGGTCTCGTCAGGATTGTAGATGAGGTCGTAGAGGATGGTATGGGAATCCATAGCCTCGTAGGGCAATGGCGGGCACTCTTCCGTTTTGGGGTACATGCCTACGGGCGTACAGTTGACGATGACGTTGTACTCCCTGACGACGTCGGGGGTAATCTTGTCATACTGAATGGTGCCCGACTTTTCGTAGCGGCTGACGAAAACCGTCTCCAGTCCCAGGTTGCGCAGTCCGTAGTCAATGGCTTTGGAAGCACCGCCGGTACCCAGGATGAGTGCCTTCTTGTGCCACTTCTTGTCGAGCATGGGTTCAATGCTCTTGGTAAAGCCGATGACGTCAGAGTTGTAGCCCTTCAGCTTGATGTCCTTGCCCTGATGGGTCACGCGAATGACGTTGACGGCACCGATGGCACGTGCTTCGGGCGAGATGCTGTCGAGGAAGGGCAACACTTTTTCCTTGTAAGGGATGGTGACGTTCAACCCGCGCAGTTCGGGGTTGGTGTCCAGCACTTCAGAGAGATTGTCGATGGTGGGAATCTCAAAGTTCTCGTACACGGCATCAATGTCCTCGTCATGGAACTTCTGGTTGAAGTAGCTGATGGAGAACGAGTGTCCCAGTGGGAATCCGATAAGTCCGTACTTTTCCATAATACTATCCTTTCTATTTAGTTGCAAAATACATGGTGCAGATGCCAAAGGTAAGCCGCTTGAAACGGGCTTCAGAAAATCCGGCTTTCTTCAGGATGTCTGTCATCCGTTCTCCCTGAGGGAAGGCTTCGATGGTTTTGGTCAGGTATGAGTAGGCCGACTGGTCCTTGGAGATGAGCCGTCCGTACAGGGGCAGCACGGTGTGGCTGTAGATGCGGAACAGCTGTTTCATGGGGAATGCCACGGGTGAGGTCAGCTCAACGATGCTGAGGTGTCCCCCCTTGCGGAGCACCCGGCATATCTCTGCCAGTCCGCAATCCAAGTCGGCAAAGTTGCGTATGCCGAAAGCTGCTGTCACGGCATCGAAGGTGTTGTCTTCGTATGTCAGGCTCATGCAGTCCTGACGCTCAAAGCTGATTTGTGCGTCCAGTCCCAGTTTGACCACCTTTTGTCTCCCGATGTCCATCATCCCCTCGCTGATGTCCACGGCCTTGATGCTGACCTGAGGGAGCATCCGGGCCGCCTGGATGGCAAAGTCGCCTGTGCCGGTGGCGATGTCAAGCAGACGCTGTGGACGGTAGGGCAGCAACTGTCGGATGGCCTTGCGCCGCCAGCCTTTGTCGATGTCCCACGAGAGCCGATGGTTCAGCGTGTCATAGGTGGGGGCGATGTTGTCGAACATCTGCTCCACCTGTTGTGCTTTGTCGCCGTTGTTATAGGGCTTGATGGTCTCTTGCTGGTACATTTTTAGTTGACAGTTGACAGTTGAGAGTTGACAGTTAGCGGGTGGCGAGCCAGGCGCTGACGTTCTGCTCGATGCGCTGAGCCAGGTCGGCATTGTCAGCAGCCTTCTCGAAACGCTCACCGGTGATGTGCTCGTAGAGCTCGATGTAGCGTTCGGAAACACTCTCGGCATACTCGTCGGTAATCTCAGGCATCTGCTGTCCGGGTTCGTTCATGAAGTTGTGCTCAATGAGCCACTGGCGCACGAACTCCTTTGACAGCTGGCGCTGAGGCTCGCCTTTAGCCAGTTTCTCCTCGTAGCCGTCGGCGTAGAAGTAGCGGCTGGAGTCAGGGGTGTGAATCTCGTCGATGAGATAGACCTTGCCGTCGCGCTTGCCGAACTCATATTTGGTGTCCACGAGGATGAGTCCGCGCTTGGCGGCAATCTCCTGACCACGGGCAAAAATCTTGCGGGTATAGTCCTCCATGACGGCATAGTCCTCGGCAGATACCAAACCCTGGGCAATGATTTCTTCCTTCGAGATGTTCATGTCGTGACCCTCGTCAGCCTTGGTCGTCGGAGTGATGATAGGTTCGGGGAAACGTTCGTTCTCCTTCATGCCGTCGGGCAGTTTGACACCACACAGCTCGCGGCAGCCGTTCTTGTATTCGCGCCAGGCAGAGCCGGTCAGGATGCTGCGGATAATCATCTCCACACGGAAACCCTCGCACTTCAGACCGACGGTAACCATGGGGTCGGGAGTAGCCAGTTTCCAGTTGGGGCAGATGTCGGTCGTGGCATCAAGGAACTTGGCTGCAATCTGGTTCAGAACCTGTCCCTTGTAGGGGATGCCCTTGGGCAGGATGACGTCGAAGGCCGATATGCGGTCCGTTGCCACCATCACCATCAGGTCATCGTTGATGTTATACACATCGCGCACCTTACCGTGGTACACGCTCTTTTGTCCTTCAAAGTTGAAGTCAGTCTTTGTTAATGCTTTCATTGCTATTGTTGTTTTTATCAAATCTTTCGTATGCGTTGACAATGCGGGTGACGAGTTTGTGGCGTACGATGTCCTTGCGGTCCAGTTCCACCACGCCAATACCCTCGACGCCGCTGAGAATCTGCAAAGCCTCCACGAGGCCGCTCTTCTGCGAGCGGGGCAGGTCTATCTGCGTCATGTCGCCCGTGATAATCATCTTGGTGTTCCATCCCATGCGGGTGAGGAACATGCGGATTTGCTGGGGAGTCGTATTCTGTGCCTCGTCCAGAATGACCACGGCATCGCTCAAAGTACGTCCGCGCATGAAAGCCAGCGGGGCAATCTGAATGACGTGGTGGTCCATCATCTCCTGCAGCTTCACCTGCGGCAGCATATCTTCCAGCGCGTCGTACAGCGGCTGCAAGTAGGGGTCTATCTTGTCCTTCATGTCGCCCGGCAGGAACCCCAGCTTCTCGCCAGCCTCTACGGCAGGGCGCGAAAGGATGATTTTCTTGGCCGTCTTTTCCTTGAGGGCTCGTACGGCCAGCGCGATGGAGAGATAGGTCTTGCCCGTTCCTGCAGGTCCTACGGCAAACACCATGTCGTTCTCTCGGTAGGCATCGATGAGCCGCTGCTGGTTTTCCGAACGGGGCTTGATGGCACGGCCCGACATGGAGTAGCAGACCACCCCCTCGGGGACGTCGTCCTTGGTGCGGTGGCCCTTCACGATGTCCAGAATGTCTTCCTCTTTCAGCGCATTGAACCGGAGCACGTGCTGGCGCAGCTTCTCCGTAGCTTCCTCGAAGGCTGCCATCTGTTCCTCGTCTCCCAGGATGCGGATGACGTTGTCGCGTGCCACGATGCGCAGCTTCGGGTATAGAGCCCGTAGCATCTGTAAGTGCTGATTTCCGATTCCATAGAACACCACAGGGTCGATGTCCTCTAATACAATATGCTTCTCTATCACGTACGTTTAGTGTTAATTGTCCGCAAAGGTACGAATTTAATTTGAAACCACCAAATATTTGTCTAATTCAAATAATATTAGTACCTTTGCAGCCCATAAGTAACTTTGCTTGCTGTTATGAGATATAATACGAATGCACAGGGAGAATATGAGCATCTGACAGTCAGTCAGGAACAGCCGTTGCTGGAATTCCTGCTGGAGAATGTCCACCAGAGCCGCACCAAGGTCAAGCAAACCTTGCAGGGACAGGGCATCAAGGTGAATGGCAAGACGGTGACGCAGTTTGACTACCTGCTGAAGCCGGGTATGAAGGTGGCGGTGTCGAAGACCAAGCGCAACCAGCAGCCCTTCCGTAGCCGTTATGTGAAGATTGTCTATGAGGACCGCTGGCTTATCGTCGTAGAGAAGCAGCCAGGCATCCTGTCGATGGCTGCCGGTCATTCCACGCTGAATGTCAAGGCCGTATTGGATGACTATTTCAAGAAATCGCGTCAGAACTGCACGGCACACGTGGTGCACCGGCTGGACAGAGACACGTCAGGGCTGATGGTCTATGCCAAGGATATGGATACAGAGCAGGCACTGGAGCACAACTGGCATGAGATAGTGTACGACCGACGCTATGTGGCTGTGCTGAGTGGCGAGATGGAGCAGGACGAAGGTACCATTGCCAACTGGCTGAAAGACAATAAGGCCTATGTGACCTATTCCTCACCGGTGGATAATGGAGGTAAATATGCCGTTACGCACTTCCATGTGATGGACCGGACCACGGAGCATTCCCTGGTGGAGTTCAAACTGGAGACGGGACGCAAGAACCAGATTCGCGTTCATGCGGCAGATATGGGACATCCCGTGTGTGGTGACCCGAAATATGGTAATGGCGACGACCCCTTGCATCGTCTTTGTCTACATGCCTGGCTGTTGTGCTTCTATCACCCCGTCACACGACAACCCATGGAGTTCGAGACACCTGTGCCTGCTACGTTCAGGCACCTTTTTAAGTAGTTGAGAGTTGAAAGTTAAATAGAAAATGGAAAACTTAAGTTCTTATCTGGCCATTCTGGCCTTGATTGTCATCGGATTCCTGGTGGTGAAGAAGGTGGCCTCGTGCATGATTAAGAGTGTGGTCACCATAGTCCTCATCGTTGCTGCCGTAGCCATCTATTGGCTCTACATCAAGTAAAGGTTGCGGGGTTAAATCAGCAGCAAGCCCAGGGCAACCGTCAGTCCGTAGACGAACATATTGCGTGCCGTCTCGCCCAGACACTCGTTCAGCTGTCTGCCGAAGTTGATGCGCCGCAACTTGAGCCAAGTGTAAACGTGCATCAGCAGGTAAATCAAGGGTAGCACGAAGGCCAGCACGTGGCCGTTCAGCCAGAATACCACTCCCAGCAGGCAGGCAGCAATTCCCAATATGAGGTAAAGCCATTCGGTGGCCTCGCTGCCGATTCTGACCACCAAGGTCATCTTCCCGTCGCGCTCGTCATTATAGCGGTCACGGTAGTTGTTGACAATGAGTAGTCCGTCAATGACCAGTCCACATGCGACAGAAGCTATGAATACTTGCCACGTCAGCGTATGCAGCTGGACATAATAGGTGCAGCAAACCGGTACGATGCCGAAGAACACCAGCACCAGCACGTCGCCCAATCCGATGTATGACAAGTGGGTGGTATAAAGGAAGCAGAAGACCACACACAGCAGTCCCACCAGGATCATCTCCAGCCCTCCGTAGTAAACCAACGGCAGTCCCACCAGACATGCTAGCACGGTAGTGGACGCAATGGCTTGCTTCATGGAGTCTATCTTGACCCAGCCCTGCGTACATGCCCTCAGGGGGCCTAAGCGTGAGGCACTGTCATCGTTGCCCTTGGTGTAGTCGAAGAAGTCGTTGACGAAGTTTGCATCAATCTGCATGATGAAGGCAAACAGCAGACAGAGTGCGGCTGCTATCCAGCTGAACACATCGTCACCATACTCTTGAGCGTCGACAAAAGCCAGTGCCACGCCAATCATGACGGGAACGGCAGCTCCGGAGAGTGTCTTGGGGCGTGCTGCCAACAGCCAAGCCTTCAGCGAGTCCTGAGTGATATTTTCTGAGGTCATTCTTCTTTGTTTTGGATGATGTTTCGATATGT